>DFKO01000147.1:881-2149 GCA_002373855.1 Lachnospiraceae bacterium UBA3643 | reverse complement strand
TGGGCTTCCAGCCTGAATCAACAACTGCACGTGAGCATGAAACCTGTCCGCCGAGAACTGCTGCAAGGTCCTCAAGGATCTTGAAGTTCTCAGGAGAGCCTACGCCACGTCCGCCGGATACGAGGATCTTTGCATCCATGATATCCTTGATATCAGATACAGCCTTAACAACCTCTTTGATTGTGACATACTTGTTGTTAGGTGTGAATCCGGGATTGTAATCAACAACCTCTGCCTTTGCTCCTGCGATGGGATCAATCTTCTGCATAACACCGGGACGAACAGTAGCCATCTGAGGTCTGTTGTAAGGGCATGCGATTGTAGCGATTGTATTACCACCGAATGCGGGACGGGTCATGAGGAGCTGATTGTGAAGCTGCTCATTCTCCTTGCCGGGTACGGGTACGAGAGGGAAATCACCGATCTCAAGTACTGTACAGTCTGCTGTAAGTCCTGTCTGAACTCTTGCTGAAACTGTAGGGCCGAGGTCACGACCGATAGCTGTAGCACCTACGAGAACTATCTCGGGCTTGAACTCGTTAATTACTGATGAAAGTGCGTGAGCATAAGGCTCTGTTCTGTATTCCTTAAGCTCGGGATCATCAACTACGATAACTCTGTCAGCGCCGTATGAAGCAAGCTCATCTGCAAGACCCTTAACGTCTGAACCGATGAGAACTGCAGTAACCTGTGCTGAAAGAGGTGCAGCAAGCTCCTTTGCCTTACCAAGTAACTCAAAAGCTATGCCGCTAATCTTATTATCAACCTGCTGCGCAAATACAAAGACGCCTTTGTACTGTGCAATATCTTCTGGAGTCATTTTCATATTTCTTCACCACTTATCCTTTACAAAATTAGATTACATGCTTCTCTTTAAGCTTGCCTACGATGTAAGCTACTGCCTCATCAGGTGTATCGGGAGTAACCTTTTCGCCTGCTCCCTTACGAACCTTGTCAGATGCCTTAGCAATCTTTGTAGGTGAACCGTTAAGACCGAGGTTTCCATCCTCAACATCCTTAAGATCAGCTCTGCCCCATGTAGTAATCTCAGCCTTGCATGCATCGAAGATGCCGCCTACTGTCATATATCTGGGTGTGCCGAGCTCTGAAAGAGCTGTGATAAGGCAGGGTGTCTTTACCTCAAGCATATGATATCTGTCATCATACTGACGCTTAACAATAACCTTGTCTCCCTCAACCTTGATCTCCTGTGCATAAGAGATAACGGGAAGTCCGAGGTGCTCAGCGATCTGAGGACCAACCTGAGC
>DFKO01000147.1:0-801 GCA_002373855.1 Lachnospiraceae bacterium UBA3643 | reverse complement strand
TAGCCTGACGACCTGTAATGATAAGATCGTAATCAATGTTACGAAGAGCTCCAGCAATTGTAGTAGATGTAGCCCATGTATCTGCACCACCGAGTACTCTGTCTGTTACAAGGATACCCTTGTCAGCGCCCATTGCGATAGCCTCGCGGAGTACATCTGTAGCCTTGGGAAGTCCCATTGTGAGAACGGTAACTTCTGTATTTTCCGGATCTGCATCCTTGAGTTTAAGTGCTGCCTCAAGGCCGGCTTTATCATCAGGGTTCATGATTGCAAGCATGGCTGCTCTGTCAAGTGTTCCGTCGGGATTGAACTTAACGCCACCCTTTGTATCAGGAACCTGTTTAATACAAACAACAATTTTCATTGTATATATCTCCTTTACCTAATTTAATTACTTAAGCAGCGCTGCGCTGATAACCATACGCTGAACTTCTGAAGTTCCCTCGTAGATCTCTGTGATCTTGGCATCACGCATCATACGCTCTACGCCGTACTCTCTGATGTATCCGTAACCACCGTGGAGCTGTACGCACTTAGTAGTAACTTCCATAGCAACCTCTGCAGCATAAAGCTTAGCCATAGCAGCCTCTACAGAGTAAGAAACCTTAGGATTAGTCTGATACTCAGCTTTCTTCATGGCAGCCTTGTATACAAGGAGCTGTGCAGCCTGTACCTTTGTAGCCATATCAGCAAGCTGGAACTGTGTATTCTGGAACTGAGCGATAGCACGACCAAACTGCTTTCTTTCTTTTACATACTGGATAGTTGTCTCAAGAGCACCCTCTGCAATACCAAGAGCCT
>DFKO01000010.1 GCA_002373855.1 Lachnospiraceae bacterium UBA3643 | reverse complement strand
CAAGGGCTGCCGTATGCTCGTCAAGGAGCAGGAGCTTTGGCGGATTGATAGTCGCCATCATCAGTGTCAGGGCCTGACGCTGACCGCCTGACAAAAGTCCCACAGGATCGTCCATCCTGTCTTCAAGTCCCATATCAAGTAGAGACAGCTGCTCTCTGAAAAGCTGTTTGTCCCTGTTTGACACACTGCTGAGCCAGCCTCCGTGTCCTGCTGCCAGGGCAAGGTTTTCTCCTATAGTCATCCCGGGAGCACTTCCTCTCATGGGATCCTGAAAGAGTCTGCCTATGACTTTGGCTCTCTTATGCTCAGCCATCAGTGTTATATCCTGACCGTCTAAGACGATAGAACCCTTATCCGTAATAAACGTTCCGCATATGGCATTGAACAGCGTTGATTTTCCTGCGCCGTTTGCACCTATTATAGAGATAAAATCCCCGTCATTTACCGAAAGCGAGAGGTCGTCCATGGCCAGTTTCTCATTGACTGTTCCGGGATTGAATGTTTTCGAAATATGATCTATATCAAGCATTATCTTTGACATTATCCCCGCCTCCCTAATTTTCTCTTGATCATGGGAATCTGCTCTTTAATATAAGGTCCTGAGATTGCCACTATTACGATGACGGATGATACGAGTTTCAGCATGGATGCCGGCATGTTAAATCTGAGGGCTATCGTGTAAACCATCCTGAAAATAAATGATCCGAAAACTACACCAACAGCTCTGAGCCATATACTGCCTCTGCTCACAAAAGCATTACCGATAAGGAGAGACGCCAGGGCCACAGTGACCATAGCTGTACCGATATCGATATTGACTGATTTCTGTGACTGTGCGAGGAGACATCCCGAAAGGGCCGTAAATGCATTGGCTACGCAGAGTCCGACGATAGTCGTAAATACCGGATTAATGGACGACGACTTTACCATATCAGGATTATCACCTGTTGCTCTGATCGCCAGTCCAAGCTTTGTCCTCAAAAACAGTGACAGGAAAATGATGACCAGAATCACTGCCAGTAAAGCCACGATAAGCTTGTATTGCTTTCCTAGAAACGAGCTTTCGAGAAGCACCTTCATCTTTGAAAAAACTGTTTCCGTCTTGTTCATGGCAAGCTGGGACGAATTGCCCATCAGAGCCATATTTATCGAGTAGAGACCTGTATTGACAATGATTCCGGCAAGGAGGCTGTTTATGCCCATCTTGGTCTGAAGTATCGCCACTATAAATCCCGATATAACTCCCGCTGCCATTGCGGCAGGTATCGAGAGAAACGGGTGACCCGATATCGCAACCACAGCACCGACGACTGCTCCCAAAGTGAAGCAGCCGTCGGTGGAAAGGTCACATACATTTAACATTGTGTAGCTGAGGAACAGGGCAAGCACAGTAAGTGAACTGATGAGTCCGAGTTCCAGAGCTGTCTGTAACAAACCTAACAAGTTTGACATAATTAATTCCTAACGATTATTCAAAATCTTCAGCTGTAACGATTGTCTCGATCTTTGTGCAATAAGGCTCAAATGCAGCTGAGATAGTATCAAAGTCATATCCAAGCTGCTCACAGATCTCTGTATTAACTGTAGCTGTACCGTTATCAAATGTTCTGACAGGCTCTGCGCTGACATCCTTGCCGTTTACGAGGATATCGGAAACCATCTCAGCAGTTACTACACCGAGGTTTGCATAGTCAACACCGTATCCTAAAAATGCACCGTTAAGAGCGAATGAATCAGCTCCGGCATAATGAGGGATGCCTGCCTCAGCAAGTGTCTCATAGATTGCAAGTTCAGCCTGCATGATCGTATTATCGGAAGGAGTGAATACCGCATCAACTCCGTCTGTAACAAGAGCCTGAGCTGCGAGCATTACTTCATCCACATTGGTACCTGTACGCTCAACATACTCTACACCCTTTTCATCAAGATACGCCTTTGCATCAGCTATGGCTGCTGTTGAAGCGTCCTGGCCCATATCATAAAGGAGACCGATCTTTTCCGCATCGGGATTTGCCGCAAATATAAGGTTCATAATTGCAGTTGTATCAAGGTAATCAGATGTACCTGTGATATTTGCTCCGGGTGCCTCAAATGAATCAACGAGACCTGCTCCGAGAGGATCTGATACAGCTGCAAATACAACGGGGATCTGGTTATCCTCTGTTGCACCCTGCATAACCATTGCTACAGGTGTAGCCACACCTACCATGAGATCAACATCATCTGCGATGAAGTTTGCAACGATCTGTGAGAGAACATTTGCATCTGCATTACAGTTGTCATAAGAGATCTCAAATGTCACATTGTTCTCTGTTCCAAGCTCTGCCAGCCTGTTCTCGATATTCTCTACAATCTGGTTAAGAGAAGCATCATCAACATAGTTGCAGATACCTACCTTGAAAACCTGTCCGTCTCCGGCTGCTGCTGACTGGTTTCCCGCATCGGCAGTCTCACCGCATGCTGCAAGTGACATGGTCATTACTGACGCAAGTCCAAGTGCCAAAAGTTTCTTAAAAATGTTTTTCATAATATTTTCTCCCTCCGTTTCTTTTTCTGAATATGAAATATGAAATAAGAAACAATTTCATATTTTATCATAAAACCCATGTTTTTACCATTTCCAATTTGTAAGAAGGTATCCCGGAATCACAACTATGATAAAGAATATCCAGCTGACCAGAGTAAATATCAGGATAAACTTTTTACCCTTACCCGGATATTCCCTGACATATATTCTGTAATTGATGACCGATGCCAGCGATCCTATAAGCGAGCAAAGTCCTGCCGTATCGGCTCCGTATATAAGCGCCGCAAAATTGACTGTAAAAGGATAGAGCACTATAGTCGCCGGTACATTCGATATGACCTGGCTAAGGAGTATCACCCATATATATTCATGTCCCCCTACATTTCTCTTTAGAAAATCGCCTATCACCGGATTTGCCGTAATTGACGATGAAAAAACAAAAAAGCAGAAAAAAGTGACCAGAAGTACATAATCTACAGATTTAAAAAGCCTTCTGTTTACCGCTAGGACATCTGCTATCACTACTGCAATAGCAAACGGCCAGAGTTTTGTCCTGGTCACAATCGTCACAAGTATCATGATAAATAAAACGAGATATGTAATCCTCCTTACTCTGCCTTCCGGTTCCCACTTTGAGACTATCTCGGCCTCATTTATCGCTGTCTTTTTCCCAAGCTCTTTTCTGTAATAGACAAGTACAAATATGATGAGCAAAACAGCCGATCCTATGCAGAGCGGTGACATATGGGTTATAAACTTAAGTGCGCTTACTCCGGACTGCTCAAACAAAAAGAGATTCTGGGGGCTGCCAAAGGGCATTAGGAGCGATCCTCTGATCGCCGCAATGTTTTCCATTGATATGACGGGCAGTATACATTCCTCTCTCCCTGCTCCACGAAACAGCATGATGGTAAGGGGTACAAAAATAATGAGAGACACATCATTGGTCACAAACATCGATGAGAAAAAAACACCGAATATCAGAAACAGTGATAACGTCGCCATTGTCTTAAAACGGGCACTTAGTTTAAGTATCGGGTTAAAGAGATGCTCCTGCTTGAATCCCTCAAGTACCGTAAGCATCATAAAAAGTGTGCCCAGGGTATGCCAGTCAATGGATGATAGCAGATTTTTATCCGGCTTTGTAATAAACAGTGATATGACTGCTGCCAGAACAGATACCGGCAGCATCGGGTCTTTTTTAATATAATTTATTATTTTCATCGTTTTGTATTATACTTAAGTCTGTAGGTGATAACAACACTATTTTAAGGAGTAACTATATGGGCTTCGAAATCAGATTTCCGAATGGAAAAAGCAGGGCCGTCACATTCAGTTTCGATGACGGAAAGATTCAGGACAGACAACTTGTAAATCTTTTTAATAAATATAATGTCAAAGCGACTTTTCACTTAAACTCAGGTAAATTCGGAAGGGAAGATTATATATCGGCAGAAGAAGTAAAATCCCTGTATAAAGGTCATGAAATATCATGTCATACGGTTTCTCATCCCTTTCCTTCATCGCTCACAGACCGGCAGATGATATCCGAGCTTTATGATGACAGGCGCTGCCTTGAATCACTCTCCGGTTATCCAGTCCGGGGTCTCTCGTATCCGTACGGCGAATACTTTGATAAGTTCATTGACGCCGCTGTTTTTTCCGGGCTTGAATATTCAAGGACAGTACAGTCCACCTATGGCTTTACACTTCCCGGAGATTTCATGAAATGGCATCCCACATGTCACCAGTCGGAGGCTGAAAAACTTGTCGGTAAGTTTTTTGAAAAAGATGACCATGTCCGTATAAAGCTTTTTTATATCTGGGGACACAGCTATGAATTTGACAGGGACAACACATGGGAATACATGGAAAATCTCCTGAAAGGATTATCCGGAAAAGATGATGTCTGGTATGCTACCAATATCGAGATAAAGGATTATCTGACTGCCGCAAGAAACCTGACGGTCACCCTCGACGGTTCTGCCTTATACAACCGCTATGGCATCCCCGTATATGTAGAAAACAATAATCAGATCATAAAGATCAATCCCGGCGAATCAGTGTCAATAAAATAAATGTCTCCTGACTAAAATCATAAAGAAAAAAAGACGTTCAGCCCTCCCTGCCGAATGTCTTTTTTTCATATAGAAAGATTAATCTGATTAATTAATCTTCTTTAGCTTTCCTGGTTGTACTGAGGAGCTGACAAGCCATATGTGTGAGCCTGTCTATCACATAATGTCTTGATACAAGGCTATTGCACCTTAAGATCACTCTCTCTAAATCTTCCGGTACATCATAGAGTTCAAGGAAATCCCGGAGCGATACTCCGTCAAGAGATTCCTCTCCTCTCCTGACCACCATTGTGACACGGAGTGCATCTTCCTGATTAAAGCCGTTCTCAAGTAACAGTTCGTATACATCCTCCACAGTAAAAATGGGATATCTGGTAAACCATCTCTGTCTGTAGATTGGCATATTGTCATCATCATATTCCGATTCCGACAATGCTATCACATCACACATCTGCCAGAAGTTAGCCGGCTTTAATGCGACTACCAGCTTCCTAAGCTTTTCAGACGGTGCGGCGGCTGCGATATCACGCCAGTTTAACGCCCTGAAATTTCTCGGCTCAATCCCTCTGTCCCTAAGCAGATGATTGATCCATGTTGCGTTAATGCACAATATCCAGTAGCCCGTTTCATTTTCATTTATAATGAACTTATAGCCTCTGTTTCTCACAAAATTCTCCCCTACAGTGACCCACAATATCTTGTGGTTTAAGGCCACCTTTTTCATTATACACATTTTGAAAAAAAATGGTATACCTTTTCGTATATTTTGTGTTTTATTTTTTCAGAGACACAAGTTGTTGTTGAAACCCTGCCGCAACCCTTATGTTTAAAGGCTTATATCATAAACGCTAAATATAGTGTTTGATATTTGAGTGTTTCAGGCCTTTGCTTTTTCTTCTTCCTCTTTTGCGGGAAGGTCAGATGTACAGTGAGGACATTTTGTTGCCTCGATATCGATAGTACTCTTGCAGAAAGGACATACCTTTGTTGTAGGTGCTCCGGGAGCCTGCTTCTTCTTTCCTACATTCATAAGCTTATTCACAGCCTTGATGATGAGGAAGAGAATAAATGCCATTATCAAAAAGTTGATGATCGAAGAGATAAAGTCTCCGTAATTAAACACCGCACCGTTAATCGTAAATGTACCACCGATTGAAACTGTGCCGTCCTCTGCGGTGCTGCCTGTCACAGCTGCGATAAGGGGTGTGATAAAGTCAGCTGTAAGAGCTGTCACGATATTCTGGAATGCAGCACCGATGATGACACCGACTGCCAGATCCATCACATTACCTTTAAGCGCAAACTGTTTGAACTCCTCTAAAAATTTTTTCATTTAAAAATCCTCCTTTTTTATAAATTATAAATTTTAAATAATACTAAACCTTTAAAGTGACCGGTGTATCGGCTGATAACATAACGACTGTATCCCGGCCGTCAATCTCTGCTCCCCGGCCTGTCATAACCGTATTTATCAGTCTGACTGCCGTCTTTGATGCTGACTTTGACATTGTCTTTGAAGCACTCTTTAATTCTATTTTAATACCGCTGCCTGTCTTTTCAGCAATGAAATCATAAATCTTTTTGTTTTTATCATTAAAGATTTCCGCTGCCGCCTTATCAGACAGTTCGTATACCCTGATCTCGTTGTCTTTTGAGTAGTCGTAATCAGGTCTGTCATCTCTGCTGCCAAGGACTATCGCGCTGTTTTCCCTAACCCACAGAGGTATTTCGAGATATCCGACTTTTTCAGTATACCACTTTCCTCCCTTACGCTTCTTACCTGTAAAGAAGTTTGTCCAGTTACCCTCCGGCAGATAATACTCTGCAATGCTCTCATCGTTAAATACAGGAGCCACCAGAAGTGAATCACCCATCATATACTGCTTGTCAAGATAATGACAGTTTTTATCCTCTGTAAACTCAATTACCATGGATCTCATCATCGGTATACCGGTCTTTGATGTATGAATGGCATTGGCATACAGATAGGGCATCAGTCTCGCTTTGAGTTTCGTAAAGAATCTGACTACATCAACCGCCTCTTCATCATATACCCAGGGTACTCTGTATGATGAGCTGCCGTGAAGTCTTGAGTGGGAAGAGAGCAGACCAAATGCAACCCATCTCTTGTACACATCGGCAGTGGATGTATTTTCAAATCCGCCGATATCATGAGCCCAGTATCCGAATCCGCTCATGAGCAGGGACAGACCGCCCCGGAGGCTCTCCTCCATGGATTCGTAATCTGACCAGCAGTCGCCGCCCCAGTGAACAGGGAACTTCTGACCGCCTGCCGTAGCTGATCTGGCAAAGAGAACTGCTTCTCCCTTGCCTCTCTTTTTCTCGAGGAGTTCATATACACACTTGTTGTACAGGTATGTATAGTAGTTATGCATCTTTTCCGGATCCGTGCCGTCATAAAATACAACATCTTCCGTAGGTATTCTCTCACCGAAATCCGTCTTGAAACAGTCCACTCCGTAATCAAGCATCATAGCCAGCTTATCCTGGTACCATTTGTATGCATCGGGATTTGTAAAGTCAACTATCGCAAGACCCGGCTGCCACATGTCCCACTGCCATGTCTTACCGTTCTTTCTCTTTATGAAATAGCCTTTCTCCATACCCTCTTTAAAGAGAGCAGATTTTTCCGCGATGTAGGAATTGATCCATACGCAGACATTGAGGCCTTTTTTCTTTATACGGCTGATGAGACCTTTAGGATCGGGAAATACGTCCTTGTCCCACACAAAATCTGTCCAGTGAAACTCTTTCATCCAGAAACAGTCAAAATGGAATGTGCGAAGTGGTATACCCCGGTCAAGCATTCCGTCTATAAAGCTCATAACAGTTGCTTCATCATAGCTGGTCGTAAATGATGTGGACAGCCAGAGGCCAAAAGTCCACGGGGCGGGGAGGGAAGGTTTGCCTGTAATATCAGTATATCTTTCAAGGACATCCTTCATGGTATCACCGCTCATGATAAAGTAATCGAGATATCCTCCCTTAACGGAAAACTGGGTTTTTGTAACCATCTCTGTAGCTACTTCAAACGATACGTTTTCCGGATGATTTACAAATACGCCATAGCCTTTATTGGAGATAAAGAATGGTATGTTTTTATACGACTGCTCCGTGCTGGTTCCGCCGTCAGCATTCCATATATCAACAGTCTGGCCGTTCTTTACAAAAGGTGTGAACCTCTCACCCATACCGTATATCAGTTCACCAACTCCTATGGAGAGCATCTGCCTTATGTATGTATCCTGCTCATCTCCATTGTCATAAGCAAGTCCCTGCCACGCTGTCTTCATCAGAGCCAGGTCCTTCTCAGACGATTTTGTAATGAGCCTGTCATTTCTGAAAAAGCTGATCGTAAAAGGATCTTTTGTGATGACAGCTTTCATGCTGCCGTTATGAACAGTGATATCGTTTTCCGTTTCCTTTGTTTTTAAACTCTGGGATTTAAAGGGCTCAAGAACAAAACCCTTATCATCAACCGTACTTAAGTGATGATATGTGCGAATACGAAAAACATCCTTATAAGGAGCTGTTATCTCAACAGTTAAATTAATACCCCCAAGCGTGTCACCTCTTGTGACAATCTTTGCAGTCGGAGCCGTGACAGTAACGGCCTTATCGGTAACATCTGCAAAATACACCTCTTTCGGTGCAAAACACTGGCAACCCTCTTTAAAAAGCCAACACCCGTTATTGAATTTCATAAAATACCTTCTCTCTTAATTATTTAGTTGTTTTAAAGTTCATTATTGCATCTATACATTCAATGCATGCATTTCTCATACCGTTCTTTTCAAGTGATGCTATACCCCTGATGGTTGTTCCCGCAGGAGAACAAACCTCATCCTTTAAAAGACCCGGATGCTTGCCTGTCTCAAGCTGTAGCTTTGCACTGCCCACCATGGTCTTTGCAATCAGCTTGTATGCCGTTTCCCTTGACAAACCGTACTTAACCGCAGCATCACCGTATGCTTCCATGATCACATCCATAAATGCCGGTCCGCATCCGGATATGGCAGATGCTATGCTCATGTGTCTTGTAGGCATTGATACAACCAGTCCTATGGTACTGAACATATTCATCACTTCCGCAAGTTCAAGGGGAGCGAGACTACCTGCCTCCTCAAAGAGGAATACGCCCTCCCCTACCATGGCAGGTGTGTTTGGCATTACACACTGGATCCTGACATCCCTTACTTTGTCAGCAAATGTCTGGTAAAACCATCCGGACGCAATCGATACGATTGCCTTGCCTTTTAATATATCCCTGGTCTCATCGAGAACCTTGTCTATCTGATACGGCTTGCATGCTATTATTATGATATCCGCATTCTGGACAACAGCCGTCACACTCGTCATAGGCAGAAAGCCTATCTCATCAGCATTCTTCATAAGCTTGTCCTGAGTCGGTGCATAAGCATACACATCCATTCCGTCCACTGCGCCCGACTTTATAAATCCGGATGCAAGTGCCTTTGCCATATTGCCCATTCCGACAAAACCGATTTTGCTCATTATGAAACCTCCAAATTTAAAATATTTATAGTAAAAAATTACTGTTTTTTAAATTCTATCCTGTCGAGGTCAAGACCGTTCTTAGCCACATTCAGTCTGATGACCGCCATCCTGTTATGGAAATCCATGGATTTTGTTATGGTCACTTCTTTTCCTCCGGTTCCGTTAAATGTGTATGTAAGGAACGGTACACCTGTGTAATACAGGGTGCAGGGAAGCTGGGCTACCTCTCCGAGCATAGAGGATGCGGTAACCGAGATATCGTACATACCAAGGTCTTGAATATCAAGGGGTATATAGTAGTTTGTTCCGGCCTTTGATTCCTTGTCTTTAAGGCTCACTGTTATATTGCCCTTTAATACGAGATATTCAGCATTTTCGATATCGAAAGCGTCCTCCTCAATGACTCTGCCCGCTATCTCAACCTTAATATCATTATGGCAGAGCCTCTTCATGGCCATGGTATTCATGGCATACTCACAGATGTTCATGGCACACCGCTGCAGTTCTGCCCTGTTTAATTTTCCTTCACTTAACTGGGCCAGTGTATTGTCACCGGCAGAATTCATTGCCGCATTTGCCGTAACCATATACAGATCGTTCTGGGCTCTGACCATTGCTGCCGTATTGTTTTTCGATGGCTCACCGCCACGGTCGTTGACCTGGGCCCACCAGTCAGTCATCACTATACCCTTAAAGCCCCATTCATCCCTAAGGATCCTGGTATTTAAATCATAATTACCGGCAGTCCACATACCGTTTACCTGGGCATATGTGGTCATAAAGGCTTTGCATCCGCCCTCTTTTACGGCAATCTCAAATCCCTTAAGGTATATCTCACGGAGAGCTCTTTCGGATACCACACTGTCACATGCCTGTCTGCCAAGCTCCTGATTGTTGCAGCAAAAATGCTTTGCCACGCCGTCAGAGCCGTATTTATGGAGACCTTTAAGCATGGCGGAGGCTATTGTTCCGTTCAGATACGGGTCTTCCGAAAAATACTCAAAGTTTCTGCCGTTAAGGGGATTTCTGTGGATATTCATTCCCGGCCCCAAAAGGCACTCAACCCTGTTATATATCATCTCAAGAGATGTAAAAGCGTACATCCTCTCTATGATATCCGGGTTAAACGTGCTGGCAAGCATGGTTCCGTTTGGCATGCTGAAAGCTGTTGCTCCCGAGTCAAGTCGCATACCTGACGGACCGTCATCACAGCAGACCGCAGGGATATCCATCTTTCTTAAATAATCGGACACTCCTCCAAAAGCAGCTGCTGTACCTGCAGTCACAAGGCTTGATCCCATACCCTCGCCTCTGACTATACATGCCAGATCGTCATCGGAGAGTCTTGCTATAAACTGCTCCATATCTATGCTTCGTGAGAGAACATCTTTTAAAGAATATCTCGCTGTAAAATCCTGAGGGATCTCTGCCGGCATATTATCGATGCGTCTCTTTTTTTCATCAATATCAGATACAGGTACATCCTCATATTTTACGGATAATGTTCCGTCTGTATTTTCAAAGGCCTTCATTCTCTTAAAGCTCTCCATTGGTGCAAGAGCTTTTGAGAGCTTTTCGATCAGGATATTATCATCTAAATCAAAAGAGCCTTCGATATATGTATCCCTTACATTTTTACCTTCATATACTGTATACTTTCCTGCCTCAAGTACAAAGCAGCTCTCGTATCCTGTGACTCCCGTATCATCAAAAGAAGCAAATCTGTCAAAGGGAATCGTCACCGTGATTTTCTCTTCTTTTTCGGGTGCCAGCATGCCTGTCTTTTTATATGCCACCAAAACTTTTTCAGGTTTGCCGAGCAACCCCTGGGGTGCAGATACATAAAACTGGGCAACATCCTTGCCGGCAACAGTACCTGTATTTTTTACAGTGCATGATACCGTGAGAGTCCGCTCGTTTACATTAACGGTAAACTCACCTTTTGTATGTTCAAACTCTGTGTATGATTTGCCATATCCGAACGGATATCTGACTTTTGATTTGTCAAAAGTCTCAAAGTATCTGTATCCTACATAGATATCTTCCGCATAATAATCCTTAACAGGATCTCCAAAGTTTTCTGTTGAGGGATAATCTGTTATCTCGTATGCTATTGTATCCGTAAGCTTTCCCGAAGGATTTACCTTTCCTGTAAGGACATCTGCAGTACCGAGTCCTCCGATCATGCCGCCCTGCCACACAACCATAAGGGCATCAGGTCCGATATCGTTTATCGTATTCAGATCCATAAGGGATCCAACATTTAAGAGGACAACCATTTTGCCAAAATGTTTTCTGACTCTGCGGAGCATATCCTCCTCTGCATCAGACAGCTTGTACGCACCTGCCACATCAGAGAAGTCTTTATCCTCCCCTGCAGTTCTGCCTATGATAACGATTGCCACATCAGATTTTGATGATGCTTCTGAAACTATATCATCCGTCAGTTCCATCTCAGGCTGGGACCAGGGCTCAGTACCCCATCCAAGACCTTCATCAAAAGGATTTTCCTCTTCCCATTTTTTGTAGATGTTTTCGAGGTCTTCATTTACGGTGACATGACCACTTTGCTTAAGACCCTCGGGAATACCCACTACATGGGTTACGTTGACCATACCTCCCGATCCTGTACCACTCTTGTAATAATGGGTCTGTATGCGCCCGAAAATCGAAACAACTGCCCCTTTTTCAAGCGGCAGTGTCCCATTATTTTCAAGAAGAACACATCCTTCGCTGACAACCGATCTGGCAGCTTCGATATATTCATTCCAATCAAGTATCACTTTTTCAATATTCATATATTATCCTTTCGGGAGATTTACTGTCCAAAATCTCCTATATAGATTTTTGAAGAAAATACTGCTATCTCAGCAATCAGATTCATCGCTATCTTGGGATCGATCATACCCTTTGTGGCAACGAGACATTTCTGGAGAACCATTGCATAAAGAGTCGGCCACTCCTCGGAATTGGGACAGTATTTCTTCATCTTTACGTAGATGTTTTTCCATACAAGAGCTATCATCTCCGTAAGAGCCTCCGGTGTCTGCTCTCTGCATACCATATAGTTAGGATCTCCTACCGACTCTGCGACTTTCTTTATAAAAGGAGCAGGCGACGGAACCTTAAGAGACGGATACATCTTTTTATACACACCACTGACAAGGTTCCATACTGAATGCTTATCGGTAAAGAGCTTCTCGTTGATACAGTCGGCAAAGATATACTTTTCTCCCCTTGCCGTCATGATGAGATGAAACTTATCATTAAACTGCAGTTTTTCCCTGACGATATATTTCTCCATACATGAAGCCTGGCAGGCGTATCCCGCAAGACCGGCTGCGTAGAGTGTCACATCATGTACATTGACCACATTCTTGTCATCCCTGGCTATTTTCATTAGGGATTTGAAGATATCATCAGAGCCGAGCTTTACGCCGATAAGGGGATCGTTTTTTCTGCCTTCCGCGATTTTGGCGAAAAACTCTTTCTCTATTTCCTCTCTGGATTTTTCCTCGGAGCTGTTATTCTCCATGTCTGAATTCTCGTTGATCATTTCTTCACTCATTTTAGTTGTAACCCTCCTGAATATAAGTTTATTTTATCTGTAGATCAGTTTGAAGTGTTCGCTATCATATCGGCAATTGCCCAGTGGGGATTGTCCACACCGTCATCGGAATCATCGTAGTAGACAAATATAAATGTGGAATCCGTCGTATCGTAGGCCGTCTCTCCTGTCCTGGTCAGGTACATATCTTTGTCAAAATAAATATGACATGAGAAACAGTTGTCCGTATATTTCACATAATCATCCACGACGATATTTGTAAATATGGGGTTGCCGAGAGTATGGGCACTGGTAAATGTGATATCTATTCCGGTTGCCCAGTCATAAGCCATCTTGTAGTAATATGATCCTTCTATCAGATACTCTGCAAGAGTGTAAAATCCGTTGCTGGTTCCGCTTAAGTCTCTTGTCATCAAAAGGCTCCATGTCTCAGCCATGGTAAGTGCCATTTCCTTATAGTCTTCCGGAATCTCACCCATCGACTGGTATCCTGCGCTGTAGTCATATCCGTTTACATTGCACTCTACCTGGTTGCCGTCTCCGTCATATACCGCAACGGATATATCGGACACCACTCCGGTAATGACATATTTCTTCATATCATGGAGGTCAGCATACTCTCTCGCATACTGGAAGATATCTACTGACTCAGTCTCTCCTGACAGATAAGCATCTGAAAGAGGTGTACCGTTTACGGTTACTGAATAGTTATCAGGTACGGTGATCGTATAATCATGGGTATCCATACTGAATATGGGAGTTACCTCTGTAACATTCCAGTCAAGTACAGTAAGGATTGCCAGGATCACCTGTCCGTTTGTACCCTCCATTTTAACCCTGGCCACATCTGTTCCGTCTGCCTTGATCAGATATACAGGAGCCTCCGTCATATAACTGTCGGGTGCTTTATCATAAGTCAGTGTCTTGCCCTGAAGGTATGACAGATATGATGATGACATAATATCAGCACTGTCAAACTCGCTCACGCTTGTGGCAAAACTCATTCCCTCCGGAATCGTACCGCTGTCAATCGCCTCGCCGAATTTCTTTAAATAATTTTCCATAGCGTATGACGACTGGGATTTCTCGTATTTTTTCAGACAGCTGTCTGTATAGATCAGGAATATTATCGAGAGGATAAGGAGTACTCCCGCATATATGGCAAGTATCTTCCAGAATCTCTGCCATCTTCTCTTTTCTCTCCTGTATGCCTTGCCCCTCTTGCCTTTTCTCTTTTTCTTTTTAGAGGGAGGAATGGCTCCGTGCATCAGCTCATCTGCCGATCTTCTTCTCTCCGGAATCCTTCCGTGTCCGTATTCATCGGTTATCCTTCTTGAGCTTCCCGTTGATCTCCTGGCACTTCCAGTTTTGCTCTTACTGTTTCCGGATGTCTTTCTCTTTACCGGTCTGTCGTTTCTTCTGTCCAGATCGACCATATTAAGGTCATTATTGTTAAGTCCGTTCATTACTTAAAGTTCCTATTGCTTTTATATTAATTTCCTGCAGGCATTACCACAAATGCAGTGGGCAGTTTCCATGATGAATTCTGATAATAGAATGTAACTGATGTCATCTCCCAGTTTCCGTTATAAACCATGGTTGAAGACGATCCTCCGTCAAGGTTTGCCGCATTGACCGCACCGTACTCCTGCATGATACCGATAAGGTCTGATGCAGTAGCTCCGAGGTGTCCCGATGTACCTCTTCCGTCTGTGACAAGGAGGAGGACTGCACCGTCGGATCTCTGTCCGATTACGGTTCTCGGGTTTGCTCCCGATCCCTGACCGTCGAGTTGTCTGGGCTCACCGTTTATGATAAGGGGCACGAAATGGTTGTCAGCATCCGATGCCTCATCCTGGAAAGCTACCGCATCCCTGATTCCGTCAGATTCTACATAAGCCGAAAACTCAGATGCACTCATTCCGTTTATATCCTTGACGATCAGAATATTTTCATTATTAAATCCGATCATATACATACCGTTTGCATCATAGGGAGCGTTATATGTGATCTGGCCGTCCTGAACGACTACTCCCATGGGCTGTCCTCCGGTATTACCTGTGGAAACATATATTCCGCCGTTTATACCTGCTATCGCTCCGGCATCACTTACGATCTCATCAAGTTCTTTTCCGTATGTGCCCCAGCCACCATTATACGTGGTACCGACCTTAACCTGAGAGGGGTCCTTAACTATCAGCATCTTTGCAAAAAAGCTTCGACCCGATATCTCCACCATCCTGATACCGTTTTCATCAAAGACTTCCGACTCTGTAAAATCGCCGGTTGTCGCTTCTGCCGTATTACCGCTCATGCTGATGAGTGATGTGTCGACATCTGCCTCCATCTCCTGCATGGCATTGGCTCCGACTATCTCTGCAATCTCCTCCGGTGTGCAGACAAGGGATGCCACAAACTTGAGCTGTCCCGTTTCCATTATCGTTGTAATAAACATATTCTTTGCTGATTCTGACGGACCGTTCTTGAATTTAAATATCATCAGATAGAGCGTTCCGACAAGCATCACAACTGTTACTAGTATTACGATCAGTACTCTAAGGACGATATTGCCAATCCTTTTTCCCATTTTTCATTCCTCTTTAACTATTTATTTCTTTATGAATTATATCTGTATACCATGTTAATGGCAATATATGATATCTTTTATGAGATTATTATTTATCCTGATAATCGTATCTGAATTTGACCTCATTTTTCTCTTTTGGGTCCATGGGTTTTACCAGCTGTACCCTCTTTTTACACATATCACACAGTCTGCCGCTCCTTATTGCCGCCCCGCAGTTCTGACAGGCAAGTACCACACTTGACGTTCTCGGTATTTCAAGATGTTCCTCAAGGAGAAGATATTCCACCATCTCCTTGGGCAGTCCCGTCTCAGCCGATACTTCAACTGCCGATGTCGGGCCGTGCTCATCCAGAAAGTTTTTTATCTTCTGGAAAGAATCGTAGGTGATCTTACCGCACTCCTCGCATTTATACGCACCCTTACCACACATGATGAGTTCACCCTTGCAGTATTCACACTCCTCTGGGATGTGATTCATAGATACGACATTCTGGCGTCTTGCCTGGATCCTGTGAGGTGTCAGAGCCCTTTTTTTCTCCTGTTTTGTTTCGGTAAACGGGTTTGCAACCTTTCCTTTTTCAGACTTCGAGACGTTTTTGATGATGCCCGTCATCTTCTTTTCTTTTTTTCTCTTAAGTTCTAAAAGCTCTTTTTCGACGCCGGTCAGTTCTCCCGACTCATCCCCCGGATAACCGGCAGCTTCCTGATTTTCTTCTGTCTCATTTGATACATCCTCATCAAATGTGAATATATCCTTTCCGGTCAGCTTTTTTAATTTTATCTCAAGCTGGCGCAGCCCGTCATTTTGATTTTCATAATATTTAATGATCTCAAGATCGGAGAGATACAGCCTGTATTTATTATCAAGGGGTACCCTGGTTATCTGTACCGGCACAATCATGCTGCCGCTGTTAATGGCAAACTCGACTTCCTTGGCGACCCATGCGGACCTCTGGGAATCTCCTGAAATAAGCAGCAAAAAAACCTTATACTCTCTGATCGCGCCCGGAATTTCCTTTGCATAATTGGATCCCTGGGGTATACTCTCAGGTGCCTTGAAAAAAGGTATATTATTTTTATGCATCATCCTGAAGATCGGTGTCAGGATATCCAAATCCTTTGAACTGTAACTGACGAATACACCCGTCATAAATTTCCCCTATTCTACTCTGCGTTTATTTTAACAGTGCGATCAGCCTTGAAGTCCCCAGTCTGTCGGCCCCGAGCTTAATAAACTCTTCCGCATCTTGTACTGTCGCTATACCGCCTGCTGCCTTTATTTTAAGCTCCAGTCCAGAATGCTTTCTCATTAATGCCACGTCTTCAAATGTCGCTCCGCCTTCTGAGAAACCTGTGGACGTCTTTATATAATCGGCTCCCGATTTAGTGACCACCTCACACATCTTTATCTTTTCTTCTTCCGTCAAAAGACATGTCTCTATAATCACCTTTAACAGTTTTCCGTTACATGCTTTCTTAACTTCCCTGATTTCTTCAAGGACAGCCTCGTAGTCACCTTCCTTTACAAGGCCAATATTGATGACCATGTCTATCTCGTCGGCTCCGTTTTTTACAGCATCGGCTGTCTCAAATACCTTTACCGCCGTAGTGACATTTCCGTTTGGAAAACCGATGACAGTACATATGGGCAGTCTGTCTCCCACATATTCCTTTGCTCTCTTTACAAAACACGGAGGTATGCAGGCACTTGCCGTATGATTTTCCATGCCTTCATCAAGAATCTTTTTTATCTGATCCCAGGTGGATGTCTGCTTTAATAACGTATGGTCGACTTTTGATAATATTTCCTCTTTTGTCATCTTATATCTCTCCTAAAATGGAATGGCCTATTGTACCTTCCGGCATCTCCACTCCGAAATTGTCTGCTATCGAAGCTCCGATAACTGCAAATGTATCCTGTTCGTTAAGGGCACCTCCCTCCTTATATGAAGGAGAATAAGCGATAAACGGAACCTTTTCTCTTGTATGATCCGTTCCCGTATACGTAGGATCGTTGCCGTGATCCGCCGTGAGTATCAGGAGGTCATCGTCTTTAAGGAGCGGCAGGAGCTCTCCCAGCTTTTTATCAAAGCTCTCTATCTCTTTACCGTATCCGATTGGATTTCTCCTGTGTCCCCACAGTGCATCAAAATCAACAAGATTTGTAAAACAGATACCCTCAAAATCTTTTTTTGCTTCATCAATTGTCTGTTCCATTCCGTGAACAGATGATTTTGATTTATATGCGTCTGTGATGCCTTCACCCACAAAGATATCATTTATCTTGCCGATACTGATACAGTCATAGCCCCCGTCCTTTAAGGCATTTAATGCCGTTAAACCCGTTGGCTTTAATGCGTAATCGTGACGGTTTGCGGTTCTGACAAACTCGCCCTTTTTCTTTCCCGTGTAGGGTCTCGCTATTACCCTGCCGACTTTCCACTCATCCTTCATGGTGAGTTCTCTGGCTATCTCACAGTATTTATAGAGGGTCTCAACTCCCATCGTCTCCTCATTGCCGCATATCTGTAAAACAGAATCGGCCGATGTATAGACGATCAGTTTACCCTCATTAATTTCCTGTTCTCCGAGTTCATCCAGGATAACCGTACCGGATGCGCTCTTGTTTCCTATGATCTTTCTGCCTGTCCTCTTTTCCAGCTCATCGATGAGTTCCTTTGGAAAGCCTGTGTCGGTAAAAGTCTGAAACGGCTTTGTAATATAAAGCCCCATCATCTCCCAGTGACCGGTCATGGTATCCTTGCCGAGGCTCTTTTCCTTTAAGGCGCAGTATTTTGCAAGGGGAGCATCCGTCTTTGATACGCCATCCATTTCATGGAGATTGCCTATACCGAGCTTTACAAGATTGGGGATATCAAACCTGCCTTCCCCGCTCATCATCTTCTCTGCAATATGACCGAATGTATCGACGCCCACATCACCGAATTTTTCGCTGTCCGGCATGGCACCTATACCAAGTGAATCGAGAACTATGAGAAATACTCTTTTATATTTTTTGTAGCCCATATCATTTACCCCTTAAATATTTTCAGTTTTTATCTTCAGCGATCATTATCCTGAGAGCTTCCACTCCGATCCTGATTGCACCTTCCGTATCATGACAGATGTTGTTTTCCATGCCAAGAGCCTGTCTCTCCTGATTGCCGACTACGAGAAATACCGATCCGCATCTGACGCCTAAATGTGCTCCCGCTACAAATATGGCTGCCGACTCCATCTCCGATGCTTTTACGCCGAGGCGCTTCCATGCTTCCCATTTATTTAAGAGCTCGTAACTCACCGGCATTCTCTCCGGACAGTGCTGTCCATAAAAAGCATCCTTGCACTGAACCACACCTGCATGATATGTAAAATCAAGTTTTTTAGCTGCCTTAATAAGTGCGTTTGTCACTTCTATATCTGCAACGGCAGGAAACTCTATGGGAGCATACTCCCGGCTCGTACCTTCATTTCTGACAGCACCTGTTGCGATGACGGCATCGCCGCCGCACACATTTATCTCTATGCCGCCACATGTACCTACTCTCACAAATGTATCCGCACCGCAGTTGACGAGTTCCTCAAGAGCGATGGATGCAGACGGTCCGCCTATACCCGTACTTGTGACGCTGACCTTTTCACCGTCCAGATAGCCTGTATATGTCACAAATTCTCTTGAATCTGCCACAAGCTTTGCATCATCAAAATATTCTGCGATCTTTGCGCACCTTTTCGGGTCTCCCGGCATTATCACATATTTACCTACATCCCCGGGTCTTATCTGAAGGTGATACTGCAGATCTTTTTCCCCCGAATAGTTTTGCATTGCCATAATGTAACCCTCCTCGTTTTATATTGTTTTCCTGATATTTACCGTACCAACCTTACCATCCTGCTCTTTGTCAAAGAGATATACGATATCTCCTTTTTCTATTACAGTCTGGCCCCTTGGTATTATCTTTTCTCCGGATCTAACGATACAGACAACTATTTCCTGTTTTGAGATATTTAAGTTCTTTATCTGTTTTCCGACCCATTCATGTTTATCCCTGACCTCAACCTCGTAGAGCATGAGAGCCTTTTCATCCCCGTAGAGTTCCCTGTACTTAAGGTCTGAGTAATACTCAACAAATCCTGCGCTTATGATACCGGTAGGTATAGCCACCAAACCTACACCCAGGAATGAAATAATGATCGTAAATATCTTGCCGGCTATCGTGACGGGATATACATCACCGTAGCCTATGGTGAGCATGGTTGATACAGACCACCAGAGTCCTGAAAAAGCGTTGCTGTACTGCTCAGGCTGGGCATCGTGTTCAAGAGAATAAATACCCATGGACGCTGCCAGCATAAGTATCACAATGAGGCTGATGGATGAGAGTATCTGATCCCTCTTTTCTTTTAATACTCCGGCGATAACGCCAAATGCATCAAGCTTTGAATTAATCCTGAACAGTTTCAGCATTCTGAGTGTCCTTAGGAGTCTGATTGCCATAAGACCTCCGCCTATTGATACTCCCGGTAAAAATACAGGTGCAAAAGAGAGCAGATCGACAATACCGTAAAATGAGAAAACAAACTTAAGTCTGCTCTTTACCATGCCGCTCTCCGGATACAGAAGATCTGCTGTCCAGAATCTGAGCACATACTCAATACTGAATATGATCGCCGTCACGTACTCTATGGTCACGATCACATTCGTATACGGCACGGACTCATCAAATGTAGAATAAAAAGAGGCCGCAAGATTCACAAATACGACCAGCATTATGAAATAATCAAACAAAATGCTGACCGTATCTCCCTTTTCACCAATTTCTATAATTGTAAATACTCTGTTTTTAATCTTTTTCAAGACACTGCTCCGAATATAAATTTTACCACAAAATGCCTTTATTTTACAGTTTACTTAACGCTTTTTCGCAGGCATCCACTGACTCGTATCCGTAATAATATGATGTGATGGTCATGATCTTTTCTGCCAGATTCTCTCCGTTATTATAAAGAGTCACTATGAACTGACCGTACATCTTAAGGGTCTCGTCATCATATGTGGACAGTTCTCCCCTGAGGTACGTCTCATACGATGTCATATAGGGCGTATCATCCTTGGTATGTATGGCCCTTGCATTTGTGGCCATCTTTGGATGACCTTTTGCAAACTCCTCCATCCAGCCTACCTGTATACCGATGATAGCCTCCATTACCTGTTTCTTCTGCTCCGATATTTCAGGGAGTTTATCCTTTATCTCCTTGAATTCATCGGGAACGGTAGATTCCATCATATATCCGTATTTTTCCGTGATAACATTTCTGCCGTTTTTCGCTTTTTCTTCAAAGTCTGCCAAAAGAGTGGTCAGCAGTTCTTCCGGCCATGTATAATACTGGCTTCTCCTCATTATTGAAAATGTGCCCCAGTTGTCCTGACAGTCCGCTCTGCCTCCCTCGTTTTTAACCTTGTCAAAGAGGTCCCACTCAAGATCAACGATACGGTCTGCCGTAAGTGTCCTCATGGCCAGTGCTGATATCTCATAGGCCTGAACTTTCAGAAATGACTCATCTGAATATGCGAGTCCCCTTGATTTAAGACCGTTTCTGACCAAAGTGCATATATCCTCTATGACAGGGATATCCTTTTCTGAAACAGCAGATTTTGACAGTTTGTCGATCAGTTTTTTTATTTTTTCTGTTCCGCTTATATCATCGAGGGAGCGGCGGAGCCACTTTGCATAAGGGGCATATTTATTGTTCATCAGATTGACTGTGCGCATTGTCGCCTTTAAAAATTCTCCCTTGGCGATAAATGCCGCCGTCAGATCAGATCTCTTAAGGGCCCGCTCAAAACTGTACTGACCGTGCTTTGCCATCAGTTCCAGCTGGATACTTAATTTTTTCAGATGGACATAGGCCGGCTGATCCTTCTTAATATGCTTACGGAGCATGCCCATAAAGCCTGACCTGTCGGTAAATATCCTGCCGTTTACAAAAGTGATCAGATTCTCATCAACGGTATACTGCCACTCAGCCGGGCCTTTGGGGACATGGTCAAAACCGGTGGCACTCTTTAAAAAGTCTTTTACCCTGATTACACCGACTCTGCCCCTGCCTTCAACTGTCTCGAGCCGTTCCTTTCCCATAAATGATTTTGGCAGGAGTTCGTACATTTTCTTTAATCGCTTTTCATCTTCCTCAGACACACTGTCATTTATGAAAATGCAAAAGCCCGGTCCGAAATCGTGATCCGGTGAGATATCATCATCGTATCCGAGACATTCGGATCCCGCTCCCGCCATTCCGCATGCAATATTGTCCAGTATACTTCCAAAATTCTTTTCTATTACAGGCTCTCCAAATGCCCTGTAATATTTTTCACACAGGTCCAGTCCCTTAACATTTCTGAGACTTTCCTTTGTGCACTCCTCCCCCTCTGACCTTTTCTTTCTGGCCAGGATCTCGTATGCGTTATCCAGATTATCAGAGACGATTTTGTAAAAATCATTTTCTCCCATATGAAGTTTTATCTCAGAGAGAGCCATCTCGAAATACATCACACTCTTTTCAAACTCTCCGTTTAAAAGACTTAAATCTCCCATGGCGGAGAGGGCGGCGCTGTAATGGAAATCAGACGGTGTCCTGCCTCCGAATATTTTAAGGGCGTCAAGTAGATTTGCTTTTGCCTCTTCTTTTTTCTTAAGCCTTAAATATGTACCTGCCAGATTTGTCTCAGTTATTGCACATCTTATCTCATCATGCATTTCATCTCTCACGATACGGAGTGCCTTTTCAAGACAGTCTGCTGCATCATCAAACCTGTCCGCTGTCTGGTGCAGCAGTGCCATATTGTTGTAATAGCTGGAATACAGATTGTCGTCACCGCAGATCTCTATTACCGCATAAGCTTTTTTGTATGTCTTGTAGGCTTCATCCGCATCACCCGATGCTCTGTATGCATTGGCCAGGTTCAGCAGGGAAGCTGCCCTTTCTTTTGTATTGCCGACTCCCATCTCATCAAGTATTTTCTCTGATTCAATACAGCTTGCCACGGCCCTGTCATGTTTTCCGGTATCCCTGTAAAGGCC
>DFKO01000056.1:277-4945 GCA_002373855.1 Lachnospiraceae bacterium UBA3643 | reverse complement strand
GAGGTGTTTTTTCTCCTGCCTTTAAAAGTTTTCCTTTTTCTACTTTCCTGATGAGCAAAAGCATCACGCAGTAGACCCAAAGAAGGTGCATGAACCACAGCACTCCGCTTCCGGATAAAACCATAATGAAAAATATAATCGGTTTGGGAACACCTTCAGCGACGAGTCCTTCGAAACCTCCACCGATGGACATGCTCACATATCCCTGAACAAACTGAAAGACAAAAAGTCCTATGGTCGAAGGAACAAGAAGTTTTAAGGTTCTTGACCTCAGAAATTCTTTGCCGGAATGCCGGTCCAGATAAATTCTTGCACTGATCCCGGAAACAACAAATAATATCGGCATAAACCATGGATAAACCAGATACTGGAATATATCATAGTACTGAACCGGCAGATCGGTTATCCTGCCTAGGCCACCAAGCACTCCTTCGGCATTATACATGTAGAATACGTGATAGATCACAACTATGATAACAGTGATCCAGCGGATGTTGTCCAAATAGTGTTTTCTCATATTTTTCCCACCTTTGCAATATATTTTAACATAATTCTATTGCTCCGGTAAGCCTTTGTCTATCAACAAAAATTTACATTTTGAAAGGATTTATGTTCGAATTAATTGCTATCCATCCATGGCAGCCGTAATCCTTCATGCAGAGTGTTTTCGCATTTCATTAATAAATCAGTTTTTCTATTTCCTTTATCTCTTCTGCTTTTCTCTCGACATACTCGGCAATTACATAATCGGGATTTATCTCGTCTAGCATGGAGGAGTCGTAATTTTCTCTTGAGACCACATATACATCCGCAAACTCTTCCGAGAGAGAAGGTATCATGGCGCTGCGGAATGAATCTCCAACGAGAAGTATGCTCACCTGTACATTTGCCGTGTCATTATGGATATGGGATACAAATGTGGTATTCTGAGTATTTCCATACTCCGGCCAGTCGGGCACTACCGTTCCGTCTATTTCATAATCGAGATCATCATTAAATACCGTCCTGACTCCTGCCATCCTGGCCAGGTCCACATCAGCTCCGTAATGGTAATTATCTTTAAGGGGTGACGATGTAAATGTACGGTCATTAAACTTTGGTATATCATATCCTATTCCCGACAAGGCAACTGCTGTGCCTATATACCCGCCGAGCTGGTTCCAATGGGTATCATGGGGATAATACAGTTCGTAGTCCGTATGGTATTTAAGGAGTTCCTCTTTTGCTGAAACTGCATTAACTCCGTTTTCCGATAAGTATTCCACCAGCATGTCTGTCCTCGATTTATCGCAGTGGCTGTATGTATCCGGCATATATTCCGAGTATACATGCTCTTTATTTGGGATAAAGAGTATCACAAAACCTGCGCCTCTCTTTTCAAGTTCATCCGATACGGTTTTGGCATCAGCAAGGATATCACTCTTTTCCTCCTCACTGAATGTGTTGGTACCCTCATAATCAGCTACCGAGTCTCCGTCTGTAACACTCTTAAAAAAGAGCCACCTGTTATCGCCGAGGATCACCTGGACCGATGGTATCTCACCCATCACAAAATATGTAGCCAGAGTATCTGCCTTGCAGAGGTTTGGTCTCTGGTACACTGTCCATCCGGTATCAAGGGATGTGATGATATCACCCGTATCCCTGACTGATTCGGATATGCCATGGAGTGATATTTTCCATGACATCACAGACAGGAAAAACATCATGATGATGATCAGTAAAATATGCCATTTTGTTTTTATGGCTTCTCTCAATTTATTCTCCTAAAAATTTCCGTATATATACGGTGCATATGTTGCATTTACTACAGCGCATATCGCCAGTAATGTAAATAATACTATCATTCCGTTTCGCAAAAGGACAAATACCTTTTTGTCACTAAATCTGTTGTACAGTTTTTCCAACGGAAAGCACAAAAGTATAGCAAGAGCAAAAAACGGCAGAAACCGTATGGTCCTTGTCTCCAATATGACTCCTCCTGCTCCGCCAAGTCCAAACAATCCCTTTAAATACAAACCTGTGAGTTTCAGATCCGCTGCCCTAAACGGTACCCAGAGCAGATTTACAAAAAACAGGGTATACAGATGACCTGCAAATCCTTTCAGCGTTTTATTTATGGCCGGGATATATTTCTCAAGTGTGAGAAGTATAAAATATCCCATACCCCATATGATAAATGACAGATCTGCCCCGTGCCACGCTCCTGTGATCAGCCATACGACAAACATATTGAAGATATGGCGTCCCTTGCCGCATCTGTTACCGCCAAGTGGTATATAAATATAATCCCTGAACCATGCTGTCAGGGATATATGCCATCTCTTCCAAAACTCTGAGATGCTGGCTGCCCTGTACGGCTTGTTAAAGTTTTCACGAATCTCAAATCCCATCATGCTGCCTATACCGATTGCCATATCCGAGTATCCTGAGAAATCAAAATAAAGCTGGAGCGTATAGGCTATGGAGCCTATCCACAGACCGATTACTGAGTAGTGATTGCCGATTGCTGTTCCGTTAAAGTAATAATCTGCCAGGAGTCCTAACTTGTCTGCTATGAGAACTTTCTTGCACAGACCTGTTGCAATCCTCTCAAATGATTTTCCAAAATCATATGCTCTTTTATTTGACAATCCGTTTTTAAATTCTTCAAATCTGATTATCGGACCACTTGTCACAGTAGGGAAAAAACTCAGATACAAAAAGACTTCCGGTAACGAGACTTCGCCGGTGATCTTTTTGTGGTACATATCCACAATTAACGATATGGCCTGAAATGTAAAGAAAGATATGCCAAGGGGTACAAAGAACCCTGTGCCATTAAAATATTTGACAAACAAAAGAGGTCCTGCAGCTGCTATTGAAAAGCATACAGTCGACACCCTGTTTCTTGCTACTCTGATAAGGGTAGTAAAGAACCATATGATCAGAGAATACACACACAAAAAAACGAAGGCATTAGTGCCTCCCCATATATAAAATATGCAGTTCATGAGGAATATCATAATGGTTTTGGCTATGTCCTTCCTGCGCAGCAGGAAAAACATAGCCATGAACCAGGGTAATATTCCTATCAAAAACAATCCGGAAGTAAATGACATTACTTACTCCTAATTATTATTTTTAGAGATCAAACTCTGAGAGGATATCCTTAAGTCTGGTTGCGAGTTCATTCATATCGTTGCTGGTAGCTGTGACAGCAGACATAGACTCCTGTACGTATGCAGTAGATGCACTTGTCTCCTCAGAGTTGGCAGCACATGTTGCAGCCGAATCGGTGAGGTTGTTGACTGCACTGACAACCGCATTGCAGCTCTTGTCCATGTTGACGCTGAGCTCATCAAGAGTATGTACTTCATTGTTGATTGCCTCTATCTTTTCAACAATAGCTGCATATTTCTCGCCTGTTAAGTTTACACTCTCCTCCTGCTTTGAGATAGCCTTTCTCACGGCATCTCTCTGCTTTACTGTAGTCTCAACACTCTCGTTAAGTTCATTAAGCATGTTGTCGATGGTAGATACCGCATCTGCCGACTGGGAAGCAAGTCCTCTGATCTCATCTGCAACAACCGCAAATCCACGTCCTGCTTCGCCGGCTCTGGCTGCTTCGATTGAAGCATTGAGGGAGAGGAGGTTTGTCTGGGCTGCGATGCTTGAGATCAGTCCGCTGGCCTCGGCAATCTTTGAAGCACTGCCGGCCATGGCATCGATGGCATCAAATACATTCTCAAATGCAATACTGTTTGCTTCTGTATCATGAAGGAGTGTATCAATTACATCTATACCGTCATTAATGGTCTCTCCGATAGAAGAGCTGACATTTGCAAGTGTCTCTGATGTGGTAGCACTTGTTACAACTATATCACCGAGTATCTTGGTCTGTTCCGAAGCACTGCCTGTCTCGTGAGCCTGAGCTGAGATATTTTCTGCGATCTCGTTGATTGCGGAAGAAATCTCACCTGTAGCTCTCTCAACATCCTGTGATGCAGTATTGAGCTTGTCTGATACCGCGTTGATCTCTGTGGAAGTCTCATTGATGAGTCCCATAATCTCTCTTAATGTGTCATAGAGCTGTACCGTAGCCTTTGACATAGATCCGATCTCATCCCTTGACGCCACGCAGTTAGGTGTAAATGCGAGATTCTTGTTTGCAAGGTTGATGATGTTGTCTCTGGTACACTTGATACCCTTTACAATGTAGATGACTACTCTGAAGAGAAGTACGAGTGAGACGATCACTACAATACCTGCTACAAGGAAGATTGAATTGAGGATCTTATTCTTCATATTCTCGATCTGCTTCATCTCGTATATTGCATATGCATCCATCAGATCCTCCATTGCATTAAGATCATCTCTTGCAGAGTTGAAATATACCATCTGCTCACCAAACGATCCCTCACCTGTGAGAGGATTAAATGCTGCGAGCCACTGGTCATACAGTCCGTTAAATTCTGCCTCGAGATCCTCAAGTGTTCTGGTATCATCGGATACATCAGAGTCTCCGTTTTCCTTTGTGAGGAAAGCAAGTGTATACTCAGAAAAGAGTTCCTTGTCCTCTCTGACTATGTCCATTGCCTCTGTTACTCTCTCAAGGGTCTGTACATAGTTGTCTTCATACTCGGCAGTCTGCTGTGCGAGCTCTTCATCTGAGAGATCATCCAGACA
>DFKO01000056.1:0-137 GCA_002373855.1 Lachnospiraceae bacterium UBA3643 | reverse complement strand
TCATCATAAATTGCTTTTTCCATATTTGTCTCAACAAAGTTTGTCACTGTAGCCACACATACTATCAGTCCGATAATGATAGCTACGAGAGGCCCTATAATGACAGCAAACTTACCGGTCATCTTTATGTTTCTCAT
>DFKO01000145.1 GCA_002373855.1 Lachnospiraceae bacterium UBA3643 | reverse complement strand
GGTTCGAATCCCCCTCTCGCTACTTGTGATTTAATAGTGAAAATCTTTTAAAGCAAAGGGTTTTCACTATTTTTTTATCGCTCTTTTTGTGGTATAATATATCAGTATGTTTATGCCTTGAATACAGACTTTATTTGAGGTGTATGACATAAATCGGATATTGGGGACAGCCATAAGTGAGAGAATTACTCGATAAGGTCGTCAGCAAGGGGCTGAAGACTGATTCTGAAACAGAATACGGAGTCACACCATATACATTAATACTCAGTTGCAATGAGATAGAGTTTGAAATGGCCGCAGATACGCAGTATCAGGGCTCGTTTCAGGTAGTAACGGATGAAAAGGCCAAAGCCGAAGGATATGTTTACTCCGAAGACCTGCGCATGTTTATCAGGACAGCACAGTTCGGCGGCCTCGACAGGGAGATTATATATTTCTTTGATTCCACAGGATTAAAAGAGGGCAGTGTGGTAAAGGGCGTCATCAGCATCGTCTCTAACCTTGGAGAATATGAACTGCCCTATACCATACATATAGCCAACAGTACATTATCAAGCAATCTTGGAGAGATACGCAATCTGTTTCACTTTGCGAATCTGGCAAAAGCTGACTGGGATCAGGCAGTTTCTCTTTTTTACTCAGAAAATTTCAGCCAAATACTGACAGGAAATGACAGGCAGTACATCGGACCGTACAAGGGACTTTCTGCGCTCACGGAAGGGCCGGATGGTCAGCTCTATGCAAATGAGTGCAATGTCAATACATTCCTTGAACTGACCAGAAAAAAGAGCAGATCGAGATATTTATCTGAGACAAGAGCAATCGAAGTCAACAATCCCAAGGAGACATATTACACAGAACTGGCCATAAAGAGAGACGGCTGGGGATATACAAATCTGGAGATCAGCACGAGCCAGGATTTTATAGTCACACCCAAGGAGTATCTGGTCAGTGAGGATTTTGAGGAAGGTGTGGCGACCATTCCTGTATATATCGATGTGAAAGAGCTTCACAGAGGTGTCAATCAGGGCGTGATCGTGCTCAAGGATTTTTACAACTATATCGAGATACCCGTAAAGGTTAATGTAAATACATACAGACGTATCAGGGACGGATACAAGACGGACACTCTTAAACTCATGAGGCTGTATGTCCTCTATCGACTGGGCAGAGTATCAAAAAATGAGTGGGTCAAGGAATCGAGTGTGGTTATCTCCCATATGCTCTCTATTGCAAAGACATCGGAGAAAGTACCTGCCGATGAATTTGAGATAGAGCGTTTCGTGACAGCGAAACTTTATCAGGTCCACCTCTTTGTGACCCAAAAGAGGGAGAATGACGGAAGAGGCGCACTTGAGCAGGCTAAGCTGTTTTTAAATGAAAATACCAGACCGGAGATAATCGGATACAGTCTTTATCTTGAATATCTGCTCACAAAGGATGATTCACTTAAAAACGAATATGCCAGAAATATAGAGCTCCTCTATGTGCAGAATAAAAATTCCACAATGCTCGCATGGCTTCTCCTCTACGTAAAAGAGGAACTGCGCCAGGATGACAGAGAGAGATTAAAACTCATAAAGTATCAGTATGAGCACGGATGCGTGAGCCCCCTTATGTTTGTGGAGGCTCTGAATATATTTATTTATTCACCTTCCATGATCACCCAGCTCACGGATTTCGAGCTTGCCATATATTATTTTGCAAAAAAGCATGACGCTATGACAGGCGACATGAGACGCAGGCTCAACTTTATGGCCTCCAGGGAAGTGGCATACAGCAGAGAGATCAACGAACTCCTCGTATACTCTTACGAGAGAGAACCGCTCCGGGAGACTCTTGAGGAAGTATGTCGTATGCTCATGAGAGGCAACCGTACCGGTAATGAGTATTTTTCATGGTATGAAAAAGCTGTTGAGAGCGAGATCAGGATCAACAGGCTGTATGAGTATTACCTGATGTCGATCGACCTGACATATACAGGCAGACTGCCCAAGATCATACTTATGTATTTTGCCTTCAGATCGGATCTTGATTATGAGAGAAATGCATTCCTGTATGCCAACGTCTTAAAGCACAGACCGGCATACCAGGATATATACAAGGATTATCTGCCTGCCATTAAGGAATTTGCAAAGGATCAGTTAAAGAAGTGCCATATCAATGACAATCTGGCATATATTTACAAGACTGCTCTCGGTGAAGAACTCTACAGCGAAGAACTTGTCCAGTATTACTCAAAGATACTGTTTGCCCATTATATAGACATAAAGATACCGGAGAAGACATCCCAGGTTTCAGGTGTAATAGTTATCAACGAGCATATCACTCATGAAGAGTGCTATGCCATTTATAACGGTCACGGTATCATACCCCTTGTCGGAGATGATTACTGCATTCTCGTGGAGGATCAGTATGGCAATAGGTATGTGGACAACTCTCTTTACAAGGTTAAGCGTATAGTAAAGACTGACCAGAGGATGGCCGAGGTCATGATGAAGAACTGTACAGATCTTTACCCCGCCCTTTACCTCGAAGAGAATGCATACAGTGGGCCGACCCTTGCCCTTGAGGAAGAGACTGCCCTTATATATCTGACAGAATGTGACAATATTGACAGGCATTTCAGGCTGAATATTATGATAGGCCTTGCCGAATATTATTTTGACAAAGATGAGATATCGAGACTCGATGAGCTGATGCTCAGGTTTGATCCGGATGAACTTGACGGAGAGCTCAGGGAGAAGTGTATACATATCATGGCAGCCAGAGGCATGTATGACAGAGCTCTTGAGTGGGTATGCAAGTACGGCTCCGAGTATGTCGATGACAAGATACTCCTCAGGTTATGCGACCGCATACTCGTCAGATCTGATTATGAATATGATTATAACGTCCTCAAAATATGCGAGACCGTATTTGCCGGCGGCAGATACGATGAGACTATTCTTAAATATCTGCTGATGTTTAAGGAGGGATCATCAAAGTCATTAAAGAGACTCTGGAGAGCAGCGGATTCATTTGACCTTGATGTACACGGACTCCTCGAGACTATGATAGTGCAGATACTTTACTCCGGTGCTGATATCGGAGAGGAGTATAATATATTCCTTCAGTATGTAACGGAAGACCCAATCCCCGAACTGGAAAAACTGTTTCTCGATAAACTCTCGAGGGATTATTTTGTAAAGAAGCATGATGTTGACAGACAGGTTTTTGACACAGTGATCAGTCTCCACAGAAAAGGGGAAAACCTGACTGATTATATCAAGATAGCTTTCCTTAAGAGCTGTGCGGACAATAAAGACAAGATAGTCATATCAGCTGAGCAGAGAGCGCTCATAGTACTGTTTATGACAGAGTTTCTTGCAAGGCATATCATGTTTCCGTTTTTCCTTGAATTCAGGGATTACTGGTCAAAACTGTCCATGTATGAGGACAGGAGCTTTATAGAATACACCGGAGACCCGGGCAGCAAAGTCATCCTCCACTATTACATAGAAGATGATACACCGGGCAGGGAATATGAATTCAAACGGGAAGAGATGCAGCATCTCCTCGGCGGTGTATATGTAAAGAGTTTTGTGCTGTTTGACAATGAATCTGTCAGATATTACATCACAGAGGAAAATGCGAGAAGCGAGAAACTGACCCGTTCGGATTCCCTCAAAGCAGGTAAAGCAAAGAACGGCAGCAACTGGCGCTACGACTGTATCAACGATATTTTGGCAGCAGGAAAACTTAAAAATACAGACGGATTCTTCAGATTGTCTGAGGAATATATCACACAGCAGTTTATCACAGAGCATCTGTTTACGCCTGACAGAGGCGAGATGCATCACGAATCATAATATAATTGGAGTGGCACATGCCTGATTACAGGGAAACCATTAAAGAGACAATTAAAGATACGATAAAGGATTCGCTCGGAAAACTTTCAAAGCAGAGGATAGTGCTCGGATTTGACATATCAGATGAGTATTCTGTCATCAGCTATTATATGCTGGGGGACAATGAGCCTAAAACGGCGACGGTCACACCTGACGGCGAGGATATGTGTATCCCTACAGTGATAGGCAAGAGCTTCAATGAAAATGTATGGCATTTCGGCTCTCAGGCAATCGAGATGGAGCAAAAGAAAGAGGGCATGACGGTTGACCGTCTCCTTGAGAAAGCGAGAGCAGGAGAAAATATCCAGGTAGAGATGCAGTATTACGATCCTGTGGATCTGCTGGCTTTGTTTATGAAAAAATGCTTCGGCCTCGTGGGGCTCGTGGCACCTGTCGAGAAAGTCGCTGCCATAGTGATAACGGTAGACAAGCCGGATGAGGAGACAATGAATATATTTAAAAAGGCTGTTGATATCCTGCGTATCAAGCCTGACAAGATATATTTCCAGAGTCATTCCGAGAGTGCATATTATTACATGATCAATCAGCCGAGAGAACTGTGGAATCATAACGTGCTGATATGCCACCTTAAATCAGACTGCCTCGTCATCAGGACTATGAAGAAAAATGTTCATACCAGTCCTGTCGTGGTACTGATGGAGGAAAATAAATTCCGGAATGTCAGGGGCGATGATCTGATTGATGCACCGTCACCTGTAAAAAAACAAAAAGACAATGAGCTCTGGACGATCATGCAGGGCTTTTGCGAGGGCAATTATATATCCTCCATATATCTCATGGGCAAGGACTTTGAGGGAGACTGGTGGAAAGAAAGCCTTAACTACATGAGCAAAAACAGACGTGTCTTTATGGGCAACAATCTGTTTAGCAAAGGTGCTGCATACGGGGCAAGAGAGATAATAAATCCCACTGATGTAGGCGGCAATCATGTATTTCTCGGTAGAGAAAAGGTTAAAGCCAATGTGGGCATGAATGTGATCAGGGATGGGGCAGAAGTATATATGGCACTCCTTGATGCAGGAAAAAACTGGTACGATACGAGACACGAGTGCGATCTGATCCTCGACAGAGAGGAAGTCCTCACATTTGTGATTACACCGCTTAACGGCAAGAATGTCAGGACGGCCCAGATGTATCTAACGGGCATACCGCTGAGAAACGGTAAATCGGTCAGAATACATTTAACGCTCTACATGAAATCGGAGCGAAAACTGATAGTTACTGCAGAGGACAGGGGCTTTGGAGAATTTTTTGAATCAAGCGGCCTTGTTTGGAATACGGAAATAATGATGGAGTAAAAGCATGGGAAAAGTTTATGCCTGTGTCGGCAGATACAGTGCCAATCCCTATACAATTAAAAAAACAGGAATGCGGGTATACTGCGTTGAGGAACTGTGTTATTACATCCGTAATAATGCATATTTTATCGACGACGATTTTTTTGGTCCGGATCTCTATTCATGGCTTGATGAAGAGTGCAATTTAAAGGGGCTGGCCAAGATCCTCCGTGCCAGATCCCGTCAGGACGGCCGTATAGAGACACTTGTGCGTACACTGTTTGAGGAAGTGCATTACTGCTCGCCGGAGGAACTGGCAGAGACAGAGGGACTCTTAAAGACAAACAGGAGTATACCCGGCAAGCAGAAACTCAAGATCAGAGCCGATTATTTCCTCGGAAACGGCAAACTCAGTATGGCAATGCAGACATATGAAGATCTCCTGTCGAGACTGGATGAGAAAAAAGATTCAAGACTGGCAGGCAGTGTATATCACAATATCGGTGTCATTTATGCCAGAATGTTTATATACGGTGAAGCTGCGTCATTTTTTGAGAAAGCATATGCGGTGGATGGTCTTAAGGAACACAGGGTATGCTATCTGGCGGCCCAGCGCATGAGAATGAGTGATTCGTCATATCTGAAATTTATCAGTGGCGGCGATTATCCCGAAGGTGAGATTGTCGAGGCTGAAATAAAAAATGCCA
>DFKO01000044.1 GCA_002373855.1 Lachnospiraceae bacterium UBA3643 | reverse complement strand
TGTTTAATTGCGATATCAAGGATATCATGACAGGATTCAGAGCCCTGTCTTACGAGTTCGTAAAAAGCTATCCTGTGCTAAGCCGTGGATTTGAGATAGAGACTGAGATGACGATCCATGCTGTATTCAATGAGATGGATATCGCAAATGTTGTCGTTGATTACAGGGACAGGCCCGAGGGCAGTGTATCCAAATTAAATACATATTCCGACGGAATAAAGGTTCTGGCCCTTATAGTAAAACTTTATAAAAACTACAAGCCTCAGGCATTCTTTTCACTCATTGCACTTTTGATGACACTTGTTGCGATGAGTATGTTTGCATGGGTATTTGCAAGATTTTTAAATTCCGGACTTGTCGAAAATATGCCGACACTGATCGTATGCGGATTTATAGAACTTGCAGCGGTTCAGGCATTTTTCTCGGGAATGATCCTGTCTGACATGGTTACAAAAAACCGGCGGGATTTTGAGATGAATCTGAACAGGATATCGGATGATAAAAAGAAGTTAATGGAGAAATAATTAATAATGTCATTTTTAAAAGTGGTGAGAGGAAACAGGAGAGAGACCTTTCTCACAGATGACAATTCAATAATGCTCAGTGCATCTGATATATTTTTCTGGCTCGGCATAATGTGCGAGTTTATTGTTAACTTTTCCGGTTTTCTTTTTGGGGATTACAACGAGCAGCTCATCACGGTCATAGGTATGGGCTTTTTTGCTGTAAAGATAATGCTCTCTGCTGATTATAAAAAAGATATCCCCGTAATAGCCCTTTTAATTCTTTACGGCCTTGTCTGTTTTCGTGTACAGGACTCTGCGATAATACTCAGAATGATCCTCGTACTGGTAGCAGGACGGGATCAGGATGCGAGACAGGTGATAAGATTTTTCTTTTACGGGACTGCTGCAGTGATGCTTGTCGCAGCGGTCATGTCTGCCATGGGGCTTCATAATACGTTATATAATGAAGAAGTATACCGTCACGGAGATTTCCAGAGGAGATATACATTCGGATTTTATCAGCCTAACGGTTTTGCGTTTTACTGGTTCAGACTCTTTGCCATGGGCATCTTCCTTTACAATAAAAAGATCAGATGGTGGGGATATCTGATAATATCCGCGATAGTGATCGTACCATCGATATTAAGTGATTCCAAAATGGGAATGCTTATTACGATAGTCCTGCTCATCGGAAGCATTGTCATCAGACTGATCGGTGAAGGAAAACTGTTTAAAGCATTTTACATTTTAGGCAATATATATATGGTTGCCGTTATTGCTTTTATATATATAGCAATGGTATTTTTTAACGGATACTTTGCACCTGACGGAGATACTCCCGCAGGATTCTGGGAGCCTCTTGATTTTTATCTCTTTAACGGCAGGCTTGAGTTTGCAAGAAGAGCGTTTTATTCAAATACCATCACACTGTTTGGTCATCACAAGAGTATTATGACTGTTGAGACCGGTTATGTAAGCGGACTGTTTGTATACGGCCTCATATTTATGATCTTGTTTTTTGTCATGATGTTTTATCTCTTTTACATTATGTATAAGAGAAAAAATAAAGAGGGAATGCTCCTCATACTCTGCAGTGCCACATATTTTGTGGCTGAACCTTTTATAGGTTATATTAACAAGAATCTGATACTGATGGCCGGAATCGGTACCCTTTTGACGACTTCGGTTTATGTCTCAAAAGATAAAAAGCCGGAGCCATTTGGAAATCCGGACGGGAAAAGGATAAAGATAGCCTTTGCCGATTTCTGGAAAGATCTTGATCTTAAAGATAATTATATTGTCAATATACTGAAGAAGCATTACCTTATAGAGATTTCGGACAAGCCGGATTACTGCTTTTGCAGCTGTTTTGGCAATGATCACCTTAAATATGCAGATTCCGTAAAAATATTTTTTACGGGAGAAAATATAGTACCCGATTTCAATGAATACGATTATGCAATGGGATTTTCATACATTGATTTTGAGGACAGGTATCTGAGACTGCCTCTCTATGCAATGTATGACAAGGCAATCGAAAAAGCAAAAGCAAAGCATGATATCGACGAGAAAACCCTGCTGGCAAAGAAAAAAGCCTGTGCTGTCGTTGTATCAAATCCCGATGCTGCAGGTATAAGGGACAATATGATCGACGAACTGTCAAAGGTTATGGATGTGGCATCAGGAGGCAGGTACAAAAACAATGTTGGCGGACCTGTAAGGGATAAACTTGCTTTCCTTGAAAACTACAGACTCTCGCTTGCATTTGAAAATTCTGACAATAACGGTTACACAACAGAAAAAATCCTTGAGGCGTTTGCGGCAGGAACCATACCTGTATATTGGGGATCAAAAGATATAAAGAAAGAATTTAATCCCGAAGCCTTCATTGACGTAAACGATTTTGACACTGTCGAAAGTGCGGCAGGGTATATCAAGTCAGTAGCCGAAGACGACGATAAATTCCTCAGGATGATGAAAGCCCCCATGGTTACACCTGAAAGCGAGGCATATAATATTTTATCCGAAGATTATGCAGAGGGATTTCTCTGTAATATTTTTGATACCGATAAAGAAAAAGCATTCAGAAGAAATAATAAGTATGCCGGAAGGCGTTATCAGTTAAGGCGTGAACATGCTTACCAGATGGTGCGTATCACAGATCTGATAAACAAACCGCTTCATACTCTTAATAAAATATTTATTCAGAAAAAAGCAAAGTAATGAACAACATTTACAGAAAAAGTACGGTTATAAGGACATACAGCCTGATTCTCATTGAGATAATCAGTATGATTGTCGCATATTTTCTGGCATATCTCATTAAATTCCGTGAGATAAAACCTGATGAAAATCTCCAGATATATGTGTCAGCCGGTATTTTTATGCTCCTGGCAACAGTTTTTTATTCTGTGATAACAGACTGGAACAGGGATTTCTTTGACCGTGGCTATTTCAGGGAGATGCTGGCTGTATTAAAGATGGCTGTAGTCGTTGCCCTTGTGGGCAATGCATATGTATTTGCCATGAAGACGGCTTATGCGTACTCCCGTCTGGTATTTGTTGTATTTCCTGTTCTTGATTACACTTTCACTTATGTTTTTCATATATTCTTTAAGAATTATATGCTCAATCATTACAAGAAAAGTGTAAACAGCGACAAACTGATGGTGGTGACCAACTACGATCAGGCTGAGAAGGTCATCGATCAGATACAGAATTCGAATCACTGGAATTATGAACTCACATGCATAACCGTGATGGACAGGGATATGTGTGGTCAGGAGATAAAAGGTATACCTGTAATAGCAACGGCTGATAATGTCATAAATGTTGCCACCCAGAACATTATGGACCGGGTATTTATATCACTGCCTCGAAGCGAGATAGAGACAGTCAGGGACATGATCCTCGAATTTGAGGCAATGGGAATGCTCTGCCATTACAATATGGAGATTCCGGAGCTTAATCTTGACGGAAAAGAAGCAGGCATGTTTGCCGGATATTCAGTCATTTCTTTTTCCCTTCAGAACATGGACTACAGAAGACTGATGATTAAGAGAGCCTTTGATATAATAGGTTCGATAGTCGGTATCATAATCACGATAATAATTTATCCTTTTGTGGCGCTGGCTATAAAGGCAGAGTCAAAAGGCCCTGTTATTTTTAAACAGGAACGGATCGGCAAAAACGGAAGACGTTTTATGATGTATAAATTCCGCTCGATGTATCAGGATGCGGAAAAAAGGCTTGAGGATCTTAAAGACAAAAATGAAGTACAGGGATTGATGTTTAAGATGGAGGACGATCCCCGTATCACAAAAGTAGGACGTTTTATCAGGAAGACAAGCATTGATGAACTGCCCCAGTTCTTTAATATACTAAAGGGCGATATGTCTCTGGTAGGTACCAGGCCTCCGACAGTGGCGGAATTTGAACAGTATAATGCCCACTACAGAAGGCGCCTATGCATCACACCCGGCCTGACAGGTATGTGGCAGGTATCTGGCAGAAGTGATATAAAAGATTTTGATGAAGTAGTGAAACTTGATTTAAAATATATTGATGAGTGGTCCCTGCGCCTTGATGTAAAACTACTCCTTCAGACAGTAGGAGCGGTACTTTCGCACAAGGGATCGAAATAAGAAATCATGAGGATATAAATGGACAGATTAACAACACCTGTAGCTTTTATCATATTTAACAGGCCTGATACAACAAAGCGTGTATTTGAGGCAATCAGAGAGGCAAAACCGGAAAAACTTTACCTTATCTCCGATGCGCCCAGGGCAAACAGACCGGATGACATTCAAAAGGTTGAGGAGACCAGAAAGTATGTTGAGGAGCATATTGACTGGGAATGTCAGGTTGAGAAAAATTATGCTTCAGAAAATATGGGATGCAGGATGAGAGTCTCATCAGGAATCACATGGGTTCTCTCAAAAGAGGACAGAACTATCATACTCGAAGACGATGTGCTACCCAATCAGGATTTTTTCAGATTCTGCCATGAGATGCTGGAATATTATAAAAACAATGACAGGGTTATGATGGTGGCAGGGTCAAACCTGATAGACGACTGCAAAATTGAAAAGCAGTATGCTTTTTCGTGCTTCCCCGGAGTATGGGGATGGGCTACATGGGCGAGAGCGTGGAAGGATTATGATGTAAATATTCCGGACTGGCCCCAGTACAGAAAAAAAGGAACGCTTAAGTGTGTTCAGAGTGGGCTGGCATACGCATTTTTAAAAGAACATCTTGATCAGGTATATGAAGGCAGGAAAGATACGTGGGATTACCAGTGGGATTTCTGCAGGTATAAAGACAGAGGACTCGGAATAGTTCCGAGAGACAATATGATAGAAAATCTTGGCCTCAATCATGAGGATGCAACAAATACCAGGGAAAAGAGCACGCAGACATTTACAGTAAAGAACGTGGACTTCCCTCTTGTATTTGACGTGCCTGTAAAGAGAAATATAGCATTTGACAGGGCATACATAAAAAAGAATTTTGGTATAAAGCGGGCCGGGACTGTTATTAAAAATAAAGTCGGCTCACTTATAAATAAATAATATCGGAGCAATGATATGAAGTTTACCGTGATCACTCCGACATACAATCAGGCAGCGTTTATTAAGGACACAATAGATTCTGTTATCAATCAGACCCATAAGGATATAGAATATATTATAGTTGATAATCTGTCTGATGACGGGACAGAAGAGATTGTAAACAGATACGCAGAAAGAGACAGCCGGATCATATACGTAAGAGAAGCCGATAAAGGTCAGGCTGAGGCAATTAATAAGGGATTAAACAGAGCAACCGGTGATGTTGTATGCTGGCTCAATTCCGATGATTATTTTTATGACGAAAATGTCCTTGATAATGTCAGTAAAATATTTGACACAGAAAAAGAAATCGATATTGTCGTCGGTGACGGATGGTATTGTGATAAAGAAAAAAAACTGACTGATTATAACAATTCCGACAGAAATGACAGGGGAGGATTGATCGATAGATGGTATTATATAGTCCAGCCCTCCGTGTTCTGGAGGAGAAATGATGACCGCCTTGATGAGCAGTATCATTATGTATTTGACTGGAAATATTTTGCCGGAATGTTCAGAAAGCATAAAGTATTATTCAGCCATAAGCCATACAGTGTATACCGAATGTATGAGGACAATAAAACCGGTCAGGATAATGCAAAGAGAAAAAGGGAAGTCTGGCTGCTCCAGAAAGAATTAGGCACGGGAGCTTTAAATGTAAAATGGTGTGAACATGTATATAAAAAATATGTTTACGCAGAAGAAAAGAATCTGCCGAGTGTAAAGAAACGAATGGATTTCCTGAGCAGAGTTCTGTTTCATATTACATTTAAAAAGATATGCTGCTTCTGATTTAAATTTTAGAATCAATGAAAAAGAAAAAGATAGCAGTCCTGATGACGACTTATAACCGTCTGGACTATACAAAAAAGTGCATAGAGACACTGATAACCGGAAACCCTGAGCTTGATTTCAGGTTTGTCATTACTGACGATTTGAGCAGTGACGGGACAGCGGAGTACCTAAAAAATTCGCTGGGAGATAAAGTCCATCTGATAGAGGGTACAGGCAGTCTTTTCTGGAACGGCGGTATGAGAGTATCGATGGGATATGCCCTGAACGCATTATCTGCTGATAAGGACGCTTTTGAATATGCGCTCCTTGTAAATGATGATGTGGAATTTTATGACAGGGCTATAGAGAAGATGATAACCCGCCTTGAAAATGCCGGGGCATCAGCTGTGGCGGGAGCTACCAGAAACAGTGAAGGAGCCATGACATACGGGTGTGTCTTAAAGACGTCAGATCATTTTGCAAAATTTAAGCTGC
>DFKO01000066.1 GCA_002373855.1 Lachnospiraceae bacterium UBA3643 | reverse complement strand
GTGCCTCCGTCGGGTCCTGCTATTCCGGATACTGCCACTGCAACATCTGCATGATTAAACATTGTCGCACCTCTTGCCATCTCCTTGACAACCTTGGCACTGACAGCTCCGTATTTATCAAGAGTAGTCTTTTTGACACTGACCAATTTTCTTTTTGCCTTGTTTGAATATGTGATATGACCGCTCTTAAATACCTCGGATACTCCCGGGACATTTATCAGCCGTCCTGCCAGAAGTCCTCCCGTACATGACTCTACAGTAGTCACGGTGAGACCGTTTGCCAAGAGCAGATCGACTACGGCCTTTTCAAGTGTTGTATCATCATCTGTGGTATACACAGCTTCCTCAAGTCTGCTCTTTATCTCCTTAACAACAGGTTTTACGAGTTTTTTGGCGGTTTTCTCATCCTCTGCTTTTGCAGTGACCCTCAGATGTACTTCGCAGCATTTTGCATACGGAGCCACCGTCACTTCTCCGTCTCCGTTTATCAGATCATCCAATATTGTGGCGATCTCACTCTCACTCTTTCCGCAGACTTTGACTGTTACGGAGTATATCACTCCATCCGTCTTTTCAGATAAAAGGGGGACAATATCCTTTTCAAACATTGCCTTTAATTCAACCGGTGGTCCGGGGAGCAGTATTACAGTCTTGCCATCTTTTTCAATTACGATTCCGGGTGCTGTACCGCATTCATTGTCTATCGCTTTTCCGCCTTCCGGTACAAGAGCCTGACGATAATTATTTTCTGTCATCGTTTTGCCGGATCTGGCGAAATATTCTTCAATCCTCTTTTTTGAGTGCTCATCTGTCACAAGGTTAAGTCCGAGAGCCTTTGCAACTCCATCTCTCGTGATATCATCCTGTGTAGGACCGAGTCCACCGCTTAATATCAGTATATCTGATCTCGAAAGGCTGAGTTTTACGGTCTCCGATATACGCTCAAGGTTATCACCTACCACTGTCTGATAATAGGTGGAAATGCCAAGAGCCGCCAGTCTGTCCGCCAGATATGCTCCGTTTGTATTTACAATATTTCCGAGCAAAAGCTCGGTTCCGACAAAGATTGTCTCGGCTATCATAATATCCTCCGGGTATTACTGTTTCTTGTCCTTCATAACATCTTTATTTTTAACTATATAATCAATAAGGGAGATAACGGTCAGTGCAAGTGATATCCATGCAAACACCGTAACCACTATTGAAAATACCGAAATATCCGCACTGCATTCGGGCCCCATCACCTCGTTAAGAGCAAGCGCCTTCCAGTAAATATCTTTACCAAGTCCCTTCATGATAATGAAAAGTATGATTGTAATCATCTGGGATACAGTCTTGAATTTACCCCACCAGCTGGCTGCTATCACGACACCGGAATCAGCCGCAACAAGTCTGAAACCGCTTATAATAAATTCTCTTGCAATTATGATGATCACAAACCATGACGGCAAAAGTTCCATCTCGACAAAACAGATAAGCGCGCTGCAGACCAGCAGTTTATCGGCAAGGGGATCCATAAATTTACCGAAATTGGTTACGAGATTGCATCTCCTTGCTATCTGTCCGTCAAGGAAATCGGTAAAGCTGGCCACACAGAAAATAGCAAGTGCAATCCAGGCTCCGCTTTGCCCACACAGATCCGTCAAAAGGAAAAATATAAAAAACGGTATTAGTATAACCCTGAGCATTGTCAGTTTATTAGGTAAGTTCATCACAAAATTCTCCGATCAGATCGTATTCATTGCTTCCGGTAATACGCACATTCATTATCGTTCCGCTCATTAAGTCTTTGTCCGAATCGATAAATACATAACCGTCCACATCGGGAGCATCCATATATGTCCTCCCTACAAGGGCTCCGTCGTCAAGGCGTCCCTCTATTATTACAGGCACAATCATGCCCACTTTTTCATCTGCTTTCTCAAAAGCAATTTCCTGCTGGATCAGCATTATCTCATCTCTGCGCTTTTCTTTTATATCATCGGGTATCTGACCATCCATTCCGGCTGCCACTGTACCCTCTTCCGCAGAATATGCAAAAGCTCCGAGCCTGTCAAATCTCATCTCTTTTACAAAAGCCTTGAGATTTTCAAAATTATCCTCCGTCTCTCCCGGAAATCCGGTGATAAGCGTAGTACGCAGAGCAATATCCGGTATTGCCTTTCTTAATTTCCAAACGAGATTTCGGAGATACTCATTATTTGTACGTCTGCCCATCCTCTGTAAGATCGTATCATCCGAATGCTGAATGGGGATATCCAGATAATGGCATATCTTGGGCTCTTCTGCTATCGTTTCTATGAGCTCATCATATATCTCCTCGGGATAACAGTACAGTATCCTGATCCAACTGATGTCATCTATTTCGCAAAGCTCACGGAGCAGACTGTGCAGTCTCTTTTCACCATATATATCGAGACCATAGACTGTAGTCTCCTGGGCTACCACCACCAGTTCCTTAACACCATCCGATGCCAGCTGGTTTGCCTCTTTAATAAGAGTTTCCATGGGTACAGACCTGTACGAGCCCCTGATACCGGGGATGGCGCAGTATGTACACTTTTTATCGCATCCCTCAGCGATCTTTAAATATGCTGTATATCCACCCTCAGCAAGGACACGCTTTTTGCCATAAACAAGTTTATGCTCCGTATCATCCAGGTATGTAAGAGCTTTATCTTTAAATGCCCGGACAGCTTCCGCAATCCGGTCAAAAGCCGTCGTACCGATGATGATATCAACCTCCGGAAGTTCTTTTAAGATCTCATCATGATACCTCTCAGCAAGACATCCTGCGCAGACAAGTATCTTTAAATTACCGGTCTTTTTGAGTTCTCCGTATTCAATAAGAGTGTCTATGCTCTCCTGTTTTGAATCAAGGATAAAAGCACATGTATTTACAACTATCACATCTGCTTTTTTCTCATCGCTTGTCAGTTCAAATCCGTTCTCTGACAAAATACCCAGCATCATCTCTGAGTCAACAAGGTTTTTGTCACACCCCAATGACGTGAGCATTACTTTCATTTTATTCATAAATCATCGTTTCCTTATGCTTCACTTCACTCAGATATGCATAAAAAGACGCGCCAAAACAAGCGCGTCCCAAAAAGTCTTTTATTCGTCTCCGAGTATGTGGAGTTTTCCGCTGTTTAACTCATCAACAGCAATCGAGAGAGGCTTTTTGCCTGCTGCATAAACGAGAGGCTCTGCTCCTGCTATGATATCTCTCGCTCTCTTTGCTGTAGCCATAACAACTGAGTAGCGGCTGTTAACGATAGGCTGCTCTCCGGGCTCTACCTCACTGTTAACCACTTCCATAAGTTCCGAATATGACGGATGTAACATTTTAATAATCCTCCTTAATGTATATCCTGATTAATTATTTATATCTTTAAGTCCCTGTCTCACGCTGTTTATGAATTCCTCGTTAAATACAGGGCGCATATGATATGCTTCGATTATGTTATATGTATCTTCAACACATTTGTCTATAGTGTCATTGATCACAATGTAATCATACTTTTCTATTCCCTCAGACTCGTCAGCAGCTCTCTTCATACGTTTTGCGATCACATCGGGAGTCTCGGTACCACGACCTATCAGTCTCTCCTGCAGTTCCTTTGCTGAGGGAGGCATGATAAACAAAAGCATTGAATCCGGGAATTTCTCTTTAATGATGAGTGCTCCCTGAATCTCTATCTCCAGTATTACATTCCTACCTTTGGCAAGCTGCTCCTCAACGTATGCCCTCGGCGTACCGTAGTAATTGTCACAATATGATGCATATTCGATGAGACCGTCCTCTTTGATGGTCTTTTCAAACTCTTCTTTTGTCACAAAGAAATATGACTCACCGTTTACTTCTCCGGGTCTCGGATTTCTCGTCGTCATCGATACAGAGAGCGCAAAATCATCATACTTCGAGAGCAGTCCCTTTACGATTGTGCCTTTACCTGTACCTGCAAACCCCGATATAACTATCAGTATTCCTCTACGGTTCATCTTCATCACCTTCCATATCAAAACGATTCTCGACGCCGGGGCCGAGTCTCTTGACTATCGTCTCGCAAATGAGTGCCGACAAAACTATCTGGCCCGATTCAAGGACTATGACCGATTTGGTCCGCCTGCCCTGTGTCGCATCTATCGCCAGACCGTTATCTCTGGCATTTTGTATCATTCTCTTAATGGGTGCGGCATCCGGTGAAACAATAGCAACCACTTTGTCACTGTTGACCACATTGCCGTATCCGATATGTATAAATGAATTCATTCGATGTTCTGTATCTGCTCTCTTATCTTTTCAATCTCTGTCTTTAAGGTGATACCCTTATCGGATATCTCCATATCAGTAGTTTTTGAAAGGATAGTGTTTGATTCCCTGTTCATCTCCTGTGCCAGGAAATCCAGTTTTCTGCCGACGCTTTCCGGAGCATTCATTGCTTCCTTCATGGCCTTGACGTGACTCTTTAGTCTGACCACTTCCTCGTCCACGCATATCTTATCTGCAAAAATAGTTACTTCTGTCAGGAGTCTGCTCTCGTCTACCTTGACTTCTCCGAGTATCTCTTTAACTCTTGCATTTATCTTTTCTCTGTACTGGCTGATGATAAGAGGAGATTTCTCCTCTATAAACATTGCAATATTCTCAACAGTGTCAAGCTTGCCAAGGAGATCTTTCTTGAGATTTGCGCCCTCACTCTCCCTTGCGGATACAAAGTTGGCAAAAGCTCCTCTTAATGTTTTCTCAAGATATACCCAGATTTCCTCTTCGTCCTCTTCCTGCTCGCCCATTACAAAAACCTCAGGATATCTGGACAATGTGCTGACTCTGATATCATCATCGAGACCGAAATCATCTTTCATCTCTCTTAAATATTTAAGATATGTGGCTGCAACTTCCTTATTATACCTAATTGATACATTCTCCTCGGAGAGATCTTCGTAGGATATAAATATATCAACCTTGCCACGCTCCGCATATTCTTTAAATATATTTCTGATCCGGGCTTCAAATCCGTAAAACTTCTTGGGACACTTGATATTAAGATCAAGATATCTGTGATTTACGGCCTTAACCTCAACTGTAATATGCTTGTTGTTTTCTTCTGTTTCGCAACGACCGAAACCGGTCATACTTTTAACCATTTTTGCTCTGTAACCTCCACATAAACCCTTACTGAAACAAAAATACAAAATCCATTAAATTATATATCCCGTGCTCTTTTCAGTCAAGATTAGGCAATTTTCTGTGGTTCCTCGTTTTTCGAACTGCTCCGGCCATACCGGCCTCATCTTTGCCGGTCATCTCCCCGTCTCCGTATCTGGCTCTGTCATATATGTCCGCCATATCAGATGCAGATTTATCATCTGTTGTAATCATATGAGCAAGTTCACGGCCCGTCTTTTCTCCCGGTACTCCCCTTCTGCCAAACCCAAAGCGAACGGTCTTTTTAAACATAGCCCTGATCCTGCCCGCATGGGTGCGGCCGTCTGACATATTATCTTCTTTTGGTGATTCAAGGTCTATGATGAGATCATCCTGATAAACCACTGATCTTCTCCCACCGTCAACGCTCACCTCATCAACACTTTTTCTGAAATATCTCGTCACTTCCCTTAAAAGCCCCCGGAGGACAAAGTAAATACATATCACGCCAAATATCTGCATTATGAGATTCATAAAACTCCCGCCGTTTTTAAGTCTCATCTCGATCCGCTCAAGAGCTGATACATATCTCCTTGTATCGATACCAAATCTTGACAGAAATACTGCGAGCTTGTCAAAGAGCCATATCATCCCATAAAGCGCCCAGGCAATTCCCTTTAATATATATTTACCTATGATTACAACCAGATAATCAAAATCAACGAGTACAGCCGGAAAGATCATGATCAAAAAACCGGCCGTAATGGCAGTCATCCCTCTTCGTCCCTTTAAATGTATGGCATCTTTCGGTACATTCTTAAGCTCTTTTGTATTGCCGATGACATTGCCTGCACCTGCAAAGTATTTAGACCACAAATGAGCAAGAAAAATGATACATGCAAATATGATACCGCAAAGGCATATATCCTTTCTTGAAATATAAGCTCCGTATGTGTACAGTATCCCGGGCAGTACCAGAAGATACAGTCTGCTGTCATATTCTTTAGCCTTAAATCCCCTGCGCCATAATTCTATGGATGCGGCCATGGAAGCAACAATCATTATGAATATAAAAAAATGCATGACAGGACTGATATACATAAACAGCCTTAAGAATCTGTCATACAAAACCGCGATAAATATGATCCCTGCAAGTGCCAGTCCGTGAGATACAGCAAGTGCCGGCATATTTACCATATTGGTCCTCGCAGCAAAAAGCAGGAAAAACACGGTTCCAAAAATAAATACCGACACCATCATCTTTTTAAAATCAAGGCCGTAAACATACCCCTCGGCCAAAAAGATGACACTGAGCCACGCAGCCAGATCTGTAAATGACCTCATGACTTCTATACCCGTCCGGTACATCCCCGTATAATCTTTTTTAATCTCATTTTCATTTGCCATCAGTCTGCCTCAAAAGGATATACGCCTGTATATGAACCGGTACCCTTTCCCATAAAGAGGTCCTTTATATCTTTGGTTCTGTGCACGAGTACAGCACTTGCCAATACTCCGTTTTCACGCTTTTCCCTGACATAATCAGACAGAAAACCTGCCCTGCCGGAAGATATTATGAGATAGATCACATCACCTGATTTATCATCATATATATCCTCCATATCATTAAGCTCTGCCACTCTCCCCGTTAAATCTATAAGTGCAGTATTTTTATCTATATCTCCGACAATCTTATTACCCGTACCGAAAGGTATGAAAATCTTTTCACCAAGATTATTCTCACCGTTTGAGACAAATCCGACTTCCATACCGTTTAATATCAGTTCCTCCGCCAGCGATACCGACACGGAGATCACCTTTTCGAGGAGTTCTTCGCTGTCCCTGTTCATCTGTGAATGCAGGTCGCATACTATCATAAACTTCTGGGTACTCTTCATCTCAAACAGGTTTACTATGGGTCTGCCGTTTCTCGCCGTTGCCTTTTGATTAATATGTTTTACCGGATCTCCATGCACATAGTCTCTCATACCTCTGAATGCAAACGGGTCTTCCATGCTCTTTTTTCTGCCGGTCTCCCCTGCCAGATCCTGATACACCATGGAGAGTCGTCTCACATCGATACGCTCCGGATAGACTATAATGGATGCATCGCTGTTAAATACTGCAAGTTCCTTCTCACTGTAGAGATAGTCGTAGCTTAGGACATCTACTTTATCGAGGGAGTAAAAGCCTCTCTTAGCGCCTTTCAGTTTTAATCTGCGCACTATCTTGCGGTAACCCGAAATTGAAAAAACATCCCGTCTGTAATAACGGTCTGTAACCGACGCATTTATCTCATTTTCAAAAACAAGGGATGAATCTACAGAAAATTTAATATCAAGAAAAGGGATGGGCATCTTTTTTTCATTTTTGATGACCTCCTCAAGATGGCATGTACCGCCACACGGTATCCCCTGTACATCAAAAGACATGGAGACGTCCAGTCTGTCATGCCAGTTCTTTTTGTACAGGTATTTTTCCATTACCAGCAGAATATATGCAAAAACAAAAGTCAGAAGTAAAGCCAAGCAGGCCTCCTTGTATCATTATCTAACAAAATCCTCTGTGGGAACAGCTACAGCATTAAGTGCATTATCTATAATGTCATAAACAGAAACATTTCTGCTGTTTGCAAAAGGCTCAAGTCTGTGGGCATATACTTCCCTGCACACTGCCTTCACATCATCGGGGGTTACAAAATCCCTTCCGTTTATGGCCGCAACGGCCTGACATACCCTTACGAGAGTCAGCATTGCTCTCGGGCTGATGCCACTTGACAGTTCCCTTGAAGATGATATGTTTTCTGTGATTTCGGAAATGTATCCTCTCACACATTTATGGACAAATACTTTACGGATTTCGGACTGCATACTGATTACAGTCTCTGTATCGCATACAGGTGTCAGACTGTCTATAGGGTCCTCCTCTATAAATCTGTCGATCATCTCAAGGCCTTCATCGGCAGTCATTTTACCCATGGAAATCTTTAATGAAAATCTGTCAAGGAGAGCCTCCGGCAGAGGGTAAGTACCTGCCGTCTCAACAGGATTTTCCGTGGCAACTGTGAAAAAAAGTTTTGGGAGCTCATATGTCTCACCGTCTGCCGTCACCTGCTTTTCCTCCATGGATTCAAGGAGTCCCGACTGGGTTCTCGGCGTTGCTCTGTTGATCTCATCAGCCAGGAGTATGTTTGTAAAAACAGGACCCTTATTAAAAGAAAACTCGCCTGTTTTTTGATTGTAAACAGAGAGTCCCGTCACATCAGCCGGAAGAAGATCCGGAGTAAACTGAATCCTCTTGAATGTACCGTCAATACTGTAGGCCAGTGCTTTTGCCAGTTTTGTCTTACCTGTACCCGGTACATCCTCTATCAGCACACTTCCGCCGGCAAGTAAGGCTGCGAGGATTTTTTCTATCTGACTGTCTCTTCCGACAATCACCTTCTTAATGTTATCCGATATCTTTTTTGCATTCTCACTCACATACTCTGCGTTCATTCATTCTCCTCGATAAATTCAGACAGCTCACTCCACTCATCCATGTACTGCTCGTTTTCTTCTTCCGCCCCGGTGATACTCTCCTGTATCTCCGACAGTTTCATATAATCCGATGAAATCTTTGGATCAGCAAGTAATTCCTTTTGCCTTGATACCAGTTCCTCATTGGCGGCTATAAGCTCCTCAAGTCTTGAAACTCTGCGCTTTGCTTTTGAGAGTTCCTTTCCAAGGTTTGAATAGTTCTTTTCCTTATCACTCTTTTTCTCAGTTTTTACGGATGTATCTTTTGAGAGTCTGAGTGCATCGTCTCCCTGGGACACATTTATCTCCCTGCCGTATTTTTCCTCATAAGCCTCATATCCAAAAGGGAAATACCATGACTTGCCCTCCTCAAATATCAGGAGAGATGTGGCAATATTTTTTATAAAATATCTGTCATGGGATACAAAGAGCAGTGTACCCTCATAGTCTTTTAACATGTCCTCGAGAGCTTCCTTGCCGACTATGTCCATATGGTTTGTCGGCTCATCGAGTATGAGGAGATTGGGCTTTTTTCTAAACAGTTTGGCCAATGCCAGCCTGACCTTTTCTCCTCCCGAGAGCATATCGATGGCCTTAAATACATCATCGCCTCTGAAAAGGAATCCTCCCAGAATATTTCTGACCTCTGTCTCTGTAAGAGTCGGATACTCATCCCAGAAATCGTCAATAACCTTTTTGTCACCGGTCACTGCGGCCATCTGCTGATCGAAGTATCCTATCTCCACGTTATATCCGTATTTATACTTTCCTGCCTTGCGCGGGATTTTTTCGACTATTGTCTTTAAAAAAGTGGACTTACCAAGTCCGTTTCCGCCGATGATGCCTACTCTCTGACCTTTTTTCAGGGACAGGGAAACTCTGCAGATGATATCATCATATCCTATCGCCAGATTATCTACATCGAGTACATCATTACCGCTCTCCTTTGATATCTGGAGAGTCGTTGTAAATGCTCTCGTGTCGGCATTTTCCGGTTTTTCAATCTTATCCATGTGCTCGATGGCCTTTAGTTTTGATCTGGTCATCGCCACTTTTGTCGGCTTGTTTTTAAATCGCTCGACTATATTTTCAAGACGCTCTATCTCTTTCTGCTGAGCTTCATATTCTTTCTTTTGCTTTTCAAAATCCGCTTTCTTTCGGTTTGCGTAGTCCGTATAGTTTCCGGGGTACCTTTTTACCCTGCCATATTCTATCTCGTATACCACATCCGCAATACGGTCTAAAAACATACGATCATGGGATACGATGACAACTGCCCTCGGATAATCTTTTAAGTATCGCTCGAGCCATCCTATCGTGGATATATCAAGGTGGTTTGTCGGCTCATCAAGGAGCAGTATGTCAGGTCTTGAGAGAAGCAGCTTTACAAAAGCAATTTTTGTTCTCTGGCCTCCGGAAAACTCCGTGAGTTTTTTTGCCCTGTCCTCCGCCGTAAATCCAAAGCGGTCAACAATCATCTCAAAGTCTCTCTCATAGCTGTAGCCTCCCATATAGGAAAACTGCTGCTCGAGTTTTGAATACTCATGGGCGGATGCTTCGTCTCCTGTTTCATCTACTTGTTTAAGGAGCTCATCCATCTGCCTCTTTGTCTCTATGACAGGTTCAAATACTTTTCTGATCTCCTCCTCAAGGGTGACCGACTCATCATCAAAGGTCATCTGCTTCAGCCAGCCGACCTTAACCTGTCCTCTGCCTGCCACATTGCCTGATGTATATACTGTGCCATTATCCTCTTTGTCATACTCTCCCATTATAAATTTCAGAAGAGTTGTCTTGCCGCATCCGTTTCTGCCTACAATGGCTATCTTCTCGGTATTGCGGATCTCAAAGTTTATATTTTTTAATACGGCGTTGTCTCCAAAGGAAACAGCGCCGTCTGTGATCTGAAATAACATATTGATTTTAAATAAACAGAGATATTAATTCTGCTTAAACTCCACTACATTATCTTTGTTTCCAAAGTTCATTGCGGGAGTTGTGACATTGAGTCCCACATTTGTGGCAACTGTTCTTATCTTTTCATTAGCCGCAAGAACGATGGTATTTAAGTACTCATCTTTGATGAGGCCTTCAAAATCATCAACAAATGTGTTTGATGTAAGTGCTGTGATTGTCTCAATGATGAGCTCGATGCCTGTAGCCTGATCTGCAGCTTCAAAGCGCACAAGCACAGCTGCATTCTGAGGATGCTCGGGAGCGAGCTTTACTGCAACATTTGTTTTAACCTGAATATTAATCTTTTCACCGGGTTTAGCCCTGAACTCGTTCTTGTATGATACGCTCTTTACATCACAAGGTCTGATACTAACTACTACATTACTCATTTTTAATTTCCTCCGAATTGTTTTTATTTATACTTCCCCCTGCTCCTTTTTGATCAGGAACAGGTCTGCTATTGCCTTGGCTAAAATATACGGATAAATCTGGACTATCTGGGTCACTATGATTTCTCCGATCTTTACATCAAAAGTGATCTCCACAAATTTATCATGCTCCGGAAATTCATACTTAAGATATTCTCCGGGATTCATCATCTTGGTATTTGGAGTCGAGATGTCTACGAGTCGTTCGAGCATGCTGCCCATGGCTGTCGCTGCAGAACCCATCATCTGATTCATACACTCGGATACAGCTGACATGTGGAGTTCTCCTAGTTCCATCTGGTAGCACATACCATAGCCGTCAGATCCCATCATCAGGTCAGTTATGATCTTTGCATCCTCTCCCTTAAGAAACAGGATACTGTATCCCTGAATACCCTTTATGTAATCTACTCGCGTGATTATAGACTGGTCTTCCTGGTCTCTGACTATATCGCCTTTGTTTTTTACAGCTACATAAGGAACAGATATGTCAATATCATTGTGCATCAGTATACCCATGGCTGTTGCCGCGTTACCGAGACTGATATTGGCCACCTCTCCTATAGCCGATATTTCCATTTCATTTAATTCAATATCAGGCATAATTTCCCTCTCAATACTTCTAAATCAAATATCTTTTCTGTCAGCTTCATCTATGACATAAATCTGCTCATCGCCTGTCATCTCTCCGGTATCCCTAAAACCGTGTCTGGCATATATACGCTTTGCTCTCTCATTGTCTTTATGTACCTGCAGGTATACCCTGTCACAATCGTCTATGGAAAACAGCTCATCGAGGCAGAGTGAAAGTGCAATTGATCCGATACCCTTACCCTGATGATTCCTGTCTATCATAAGCCTGCAGAGTTCATATTCTTCTCTGTCACTGCTGTACCCGTACATGGCGAAACCTACAGGCTTCACACCGCAGTACACAGCTTTTGTAATCCAGGTTTCCTCGTAAAGGGCCTGACATATCGAGAGGGCGTTTGATGCCACATATTCCTCAATGACTCTTGGTTCCTTCTCATCGGATGTAGTGAGCAAAACCACATCCATCCAATTGTCCTCATCAATATCTCTAAGAGTGACCGAAACGTCAGCCATCAAAAACATCTCCCATATAAATAATTATGCATAAATCATTTATAACAATCTTACTGCATAACATGTTAATTATACTAAATTATCCCTTTATGGGCAAACTCAATTTATGCTATATGCATTATGATATATTACCCTTCTGTGGCCGGTGCAGGAGCCGGATCGGTCACCGTAGTATCAGTGGGAGCTGCCGTCCCGGGGTCTGTTACCGGTACTGCACCAGGGTCTGCCACTGTCCCCGGATCTGTAGCAGCGTTAGGGTCTGTTACTGCGTTTGGATCGGTCACTGCGTTCGGGTCTGCTGCTGCGCCGGGGTCGGCTGTCTCCTCTCCTCCGCCTGCATTTACATTCCATGTATATGTGGTCACTCCGTATGTCACAGGGGACATGGACGACTCTGCATCCGGAAATACATGTCTGTAAAAGTCTGTTGCGGCACACATCTTCATAAAATTGATCTTGTTTCTGACAATCGTCTTTATACTGTCGACATATCCTTCCGGTATCTCAACGTCTTCACTGACAGGCGTAAAGGATCCGGATACATATGTACCAAGGTCAGTCTTCCAATTATATGACAGGTCAAACATAAGGGGCTGGGCATCTGAAAATACATCTCTGCCGGGCAGTAATCTCGAGTCAAAATCAACTCCAAACAAGTTTAGCAACGTCGGTGTGATATCGGGGCTGAATGTCGGCGTATCTACCACTATGGGCTCCATATCCTCAAGGCATCCGGACCAGATGATCAGCCTGTTGTGATCTCTGACAAGATTGTTTGAAATACTGTATCCGTAGAGTTCCGAGAGTCCCGGCATACCGCCTGTAGTTGACTGGGAATCAAGTCCGTAGGGGAAGTGGTCGGCACATATGACGATGACCGTATCGTCTGCTATGCCCGCTTCCTCAAGCTCTGCTATCAGATATTCCATGGCCGAGTCAAGCTCTACCTGGGATGCCAGATATGCCTTTACGAGATCGCTGTACTCGAGGTTTTCCACCTTTTCCCAGTTCTTTCTGGACATGGCATTGCTGCCGTATGAATAGAGACTGTGTCCGCTGACTGACATGTAATAGATATTAAAGGGCTGCTGATCGATATATGTCGGCAGTGTGCCTTCTATCATCTCCAAATCTGATTCCGGCCAGGTCGGTGTGATAAATTCCTCAAGACCGTTGCCGTATCCCATATATCCGTTTGAATATCCCAGATTGATATGGGTGGTATTACGGCTGTAATATGTATAATCATTATTATGATAAGCCATGCCGTAGTATCCAAGCATATTGAGCTGGTATCCCATGGTCATATAGTTTAGTTTCTTCGATGTATTAATCATGGATGAACCGCCTGATGTAGGCAGCATACCCATGATCACTCCGTACTCTCCGCCTGTGGTTCCGGCACTGGCAGGCTGGTAGAAATCCGTAAACTGAATGCCCTTTGTAGCCATACGGTAAAGAGTAGGCGTAATATCCTCCCTGATGGCCTCAGCGGAGAATGCCTCTGCGGTAATGATTATCAGATTTTTGCCTTTGAATAATCCCGTAAACGGATTCTTCATGGAAGGCGTCAGTGAAGCACAGTATAAATCAAGACTCTGTAGGTCTCCTGAAACCGTCGTTGCCAGCTCTTCAAAATCTATATCAAGCACGTTTGGTGTATATACTATTTCAACAGGTTCGTTGTCACTGACAGAATTTTCCGATGCAGCCGCCATCTGACCTGCAGCATATTCGGTCACCCACGAAGGGGCTGTCACCGTGGTAGCCGCCGGTACATCGGCAAGTACAAATCCGCCTACGCTGTCTTCTCCCTTGTAGGTCTTTGGTCCAAACAAAAGAGTCTCGATATCGAGTCTGATCGCATTGTCCACGCCAAATGTCCTGACAGCCTGATCAAATCCGTACTCATCAGTATAGACATGGGCCATCATATCGTCTGAATAAACGCACTGCATATAAAGGGAAAAGAACAGTACCGCACTCATTATGCACAGTGCCACGCTCTTTTTTCCCGCTCTCCCGGCCTTGTCTTTTCTCATTATGATGAGATACAGGATAAACGGCAGTTCATACAAAATGATGTGGATGATACCGTTAGGGCAAAGGAGAAGTATTTTTATGTTGTAGGAAAACTGACCGATTGCATTTCCGGCCGCATTGGTCATGGTCGCGATTGAATAAAATACACGAAATTCCAGAAATACAAAATAAACAATGCAGAATGCTATGCCCTGGATGAAAAGCAGAAATGCTTTTATACCACGGTTTACGAATCTGTGTTTAAAGAGAGAGCCCAAAAACAGACATACGGATCCGTATGCTATGGCGGAACATGACATCACAAAGATATTCCATGGTGATAACGGTATGCCCGCAGATAATATAAATACTATTTCAAGATAAATGATTGATAGCGGAAAATAAAGATTCCACATACTATCAATACTCCTTTCAGATTACTTTTTACAGATTGTGTCAAGCAGACTTTTGGCAAAAGCCCTTACCTCCGGCTTATCCCCGATCTCCCAGAGCCTTGACGAACATACAGCTATGCCATCCTTTATATAAAGGAGTGCGAGGCGTTTTGCCCTGACAGGGTTATCTATGACTTCTGCAATTATCTCTGCTTTTTCATCAGGTTTTAATTCCATTGCATGGCTGTGCATTACGATATTATACCACCCGGGAGTAGAATAGTAGTCATGAACAAATCCATCAAGATAATTATTTTCTCTGATGTAAAGTCCCAGTGTACCTACAGGCAGCTTTCTTCCGAGGCTCTCCGATATTTTTGAAAACATGGAATAATTCCAGAAATCAGTGCAGTACGTACCTTCTATGGCGCCTTCCGGCATTTCGGGTATACATATTACATCAAATCCCTGCTTTTTCAGTGCAAGGGCAGTTTCAAAATCTCTCGCGATTTTTATCTTCCTGTCACCTGATATTATTTCAGATTCGGTTATTACAGTATCGGTATTTTCATATACCCATATCTCTCTGTCTGATTTTATGGTCTTCATATCGGTGTCAGTCTTTATGACACATTCTGCTTTTATATGATATTTTCCGGTCCGAAGTTTTTCATCAAACGAGATACTTCCGGCATACGATACTCTCTTTCCGGGAACTATGGCATCAGGATGCTTTGCAGCCACAATCTGTCCCATTTTATCACAAAGTCTGATTGTAAAGATAGCAGATTTTATTTTATTAAATCTGTCAGCAATCAGCCTGATATCCGCATTTATCGTTTCTCCCTCTGTGTAAACAAAGCGGGGCAAACATATATATACTACCGTATCGGAGCAAAATTCCCTCCATTTATCCGGAGTGATAAATCCTTTATTATCATAAAAAGCATCCAGGATGCCGACAAGTGCTATATCCTGGCCCGGAAAATCCTGAAGGTCAAGCATCTGGAACCCCGACAGTTTTTCAGACATCATGAGCGCCTCGATATCGGCTCTGTAGCAGTTTACGGCATGTTTACCCACTGCTTTGTAATATGCTCTGTAGTCACCGTACAATCCCGATGCTTTAAGATTATCTCTGTATGCCTCAAGGTATGTAGCCTTTAGATTTCCCGTATATTTATCCGCGCTGTCAAAATCAGGATAGAAATAAAACTGCCCTGTCTCATGGGATATGACCGGAGTAATCGGACTCATTATCTCACTGCTCTCCCCTGCCTTTACACGTCTGACTCCCGTACCGTACTGTATATCCACATATCCGTCGCCACCGTCAGTACCCTCACTTACAACAGCCGGTTCTATGGCTTCATCATAATTTTTCATACTGCCCGGCTCATCTGTCTGGACATAGCCAAGTGGCGCATCGCACATTGCATACGATCCCCTGAAAAGTCTGTCCTTAGAAAAACGGACCGCAACAAGCACATCCTCATTTTCCTGGACAGTGGGATAAAACTGGAAATTGTTTGAACCGCCTGTATAAAGATGTCTCGGATCTTTTTTCTTAAATCCGCCAAGCATCTCACCTATCCGCTTATGAGATCCCCAGAGCTCATTGCCCATTGAGAGCATTATAAAAGAAGGATGGTTGCCGTATGCATCGAGGATCCTGTTGCCCTCGTTTATGAGATACTCCTGTTCCTCCCTGTTAAATCCTTCCTCACCTTCATCGGCTACCGTGCCCCAGAAAGGCAGTTCGGGCTCAAGATATATGCCGGTCTCATCGGCCGCTGCAAATGCAGCCTCAGGCGGACAGCATGTATGAAATCTGTAATGGTTGATGCCATACTCTTTTGCTGTATTAAATACTTTTATCCACTCATCTTTATCCATTGGTGCATATCCTGTTAAAGGAAATACCATGCCGTCATGCTTTCCTCTTAAATAAACAGGTGTGTCATTTATTTTCAGGCACATGGGCTCTGCTTTAAGAGTCCTGATACCAAACGAAACCTCTTTCTCCTCACCGTTTGAGAGCCGGACGCTGCATGAGAACAGATTCCTCTCATATTCATCCCAGAATAATTTGTCACCCTTTAATTCAACAGAAAAAACCGCACTGCCGTCTTCTCCGACAGGTGCAGACCCTGATACTGTATCCTTTACACTGATTATGGCATCCATAAGATTGTCCGCATTTTTACTGTATATGGTAAAAAGTGCATCACCGCATGTTGCCGTAGTCTGCGCGTTTACTGTAATATATGCTCTGTCCGGCCCTGACTTTACGGCATATACATTTACACTGTTAATATGCTCCTTTTCATAAATGCCAAGTCCCACCTGCCCCAGCATTCCTGTCCAGTTTGTCTGGGTATCGGGACTCGTCATATGGCCGCCCTTTGTCTTATATTTCGTGTTGTTTACACATACGTCTATACGATGTGTTCCTTTATTAAGCGGAGTATTTATCACATGGGAATGGGGCGTGCAGAGACTGTCGTGGGTATCGTACCTGATCCCGTCAATATAGACAGTGGATATCCTCGTTTTTTCTATATGGAAAATGACATCCCTGCCTGACAGATCATCTGTTTCAAACTCCCTCGAAAACCATGCATTACCGTAAAACTCATATTCATCGGTCAGATGATCCGTATGTATATCATGATTTTTGGTTCCTATCCTGCCATGATTAATCGAATCGGGAATCATGATGACATTTTTATTTTTGTCCCACTCATTTTCAGGCCATGAATCAAAAGATTCACTGCTGTCCGTTACGACTTTCCATTCACCTTTCAGATCAATAAATTTCATGCATTTTCTCCGTTTAAATTAACACTTTGTTATTAATTTTTTTGCAATTTTTATTATAATAAATATATAAGTAAAAAGAAAACCCCAGAGGATAATCATATGAATAAAAAAATCAAAGCAATAATAGCGATTGTCATATTTGCGGCAATTATAGTCCTGCTGGCATTTATAAAAAAAGTAACGTCCCGGATAGATGAGATTCCTGACAACGATCCGCTCCTTGCAGGAAATACAACTGGTAATATATATAACGGCGGATATTTTGCCGAGAGCAACGGTCTCGTATATTTTGCCAATGCATATGACAATTACAACCTGTATGTCATGACACCGGAGCAGACTGATATACGAAAGTTGGCCGGTGGCAACATCTCATTTATCAATGTTGCCGGCGATTATGTATATTACTACTCCTCCACCACAGGCAGCCAGGCCGGCCTTGGATATGTAGCCAGTGGCCGTGGCCTTTACAGAACCGATATCAAAGGTAAAAGTACATTTACCCTGGCCAGAGGTACTACAGACAGCATGATGCTGATAGGCAATCATCTGTATTACACCTACTTCACCGAGGAGACTGATTCAAACGGTACGGAAAAGGTCACCTTAAACAGGATCACTACATCTAATACCGATGAAAAGCTCCTCATAAATGACCATATCAAGATAGGCGGGTATGCAAACGGAAATATCTACTACGGCGGTGTGACCGGAGATCATCACCTCTATTCATACAGCACTACAACGGACATATCATCGACTGTATCTGATATGCTGAATGTATATCTCCCTACCGTTTACAACGGAAAAGTATATTACCTTGACCTGGATGACAACTACGCACTAAAAGCCATGTCACTCTCAGACGGTTCCATCGAGACGATTGTGACCGAGCGTGTCGATACATACAACCTCTACGGCAATGTAATCTTTTATCAGAACGTAGATGTAAACGATTATGCCCTGCGCCGTGTAAATCTGGACAACGGAACAGTTGATACCATCGCGTCCGGTGTCTACACAAAGATATGCTGTACATCGACATATACATACTTTGAAGGCTTTGGAGAGGATGTACCGGTATACTGTGTACCTACATTCGGTGGCTCCGGTATGAGTACGTTCCAGCCGTATTAAGAACAGCCGAAAGCAAAATATTCCCTACCACGCTTTTAAGTTTTGTCGAATACAAAAAAATATACCCTCCCACGCTAAGAGCGAGCTCAATGCGTGGGAGGGTATATTTTTTTATTTACATATCATTATATATGGCAGAAAAAGGGCCTCCGGCATACGCCAAAGGCCCTTTGAAATCAAACAAATTAGTTACTTGTTCGCTCTGACCGCTGATTAAGCAAGCTCTGCGAAGTACTTGATTGTTCTTACCATCTGTGATGT
>DFKO01000071.1 GCA_002373855.1 Lachnospiraceae bacterium UBA3643 | reverse complement strand
GAAGCCCAGCTTGATGAATTTGTAATGACTCTGCCGGATGGCGTTAATACTGCCATAGGAGAGAGAGGTATCAGACTGTCCGGCGGTCAGAGACAGAGAATAGGTATTGCAAGAGCACTCTACAATGACCCTGAGGTTTTGATCCTTGACGAGGCTACGTCCGCTCTGGATAACGATACAGAGGCGGCTATTATGGAATCTATTAACAGGCTCCACGGCAAGAAGACGCTGATCATTATCGCCCACAGATTACAGACCATTGAGAAATGCGATATGGTCTTCAGGGTTGAGGGCGGCAAGATAGAAAAAGAGCGGTGATTATGGTATTATAATCCCTGAAATGAGCGATTTGATGATATCTTCAAAAAAAGATAAAAATATCTCATATGAAATACTTCGCGTAGTGTCGATGCTTATGGTTATCACGCTCCATTATCTCGTGAAAGGAGGCCTTTTACGGGAGTCACTTGTCGGAGCATCTGCATCGGAAGGAGTATTCTGGTTTCTGGAGGCAGCATGTCTTTGTTGCGTCAATGTTTATGTACTCATAAGCGGTTATTTCCTGACAGAGAGCAACTTTAAAATAGAAAAGGTTATCAGACTCTGGGGGCAGGTACTGTTTTACAGCATACTTGTCCTCCTGGTACTTGCTGTCACCGGAGCAGTGGATTATAAAGATTTTTTAAATCTCCACGAACTGTTATTCTATTTTTGCCCTGTTACTATGGGGCATTACTGGTTTGCTACCACATATCTGATTTTCTATATTGTTTCACCTTTTCTCGCAAAAGGTATCAGGTCACTTGATAAGAAGCAGCATGGGATTCTGTGGCTTTTGATGTTTTTTTTCACATGTGTTTCAAAAACCGTCGTACCGTTTGAACTTGTATTTGATGATAAGGGATACGGTATTTTGTGGTTTATATTCCTCTTTGTGACTGCGTCCTATATCAGATTATACGGATGCCCGGCAATAAAGGGTAAATGGAGTGCATTGTTATTGTATGTCGTGTCTGTAGCAGGAATATGGTTATTTAAATATGGTACAAGTGTAATAGTTGCCGATAAAGGCAAATATGAATACTTTTCAGAGACAGCCGTTCATTATAATTCTATTTTTGTTTTCGGTGCATCAATAGGATTATTTATGTTTTTTGGAAACATTAAAGCGAAAGAAGGATTACTGTCATCGTTTGCGGTAAAGATTGCGCCGTTTACATTTGGAGTATATCTTCTCCATGTACATAACCTTTTGTTTTCAAGATGGCCGGAGTGGCTTAAGGTTGGGGATAAATACGGTCTGTTCAGACCGGTACACTTTGTAGCAGTGATTTTATCAATATTCTTTATTGGAATATTTGTTGATTTTATAAGAAGTTTAATCTTCTCTCTGATAATTAAACTCTGGGATTTTGGAATGAAGATTTATCATTCAAAGCAGGAGGTGTTTGATTATCTCGTTTTCGGATTTCTGGCAACGGTAGTAAGCTGGGTGGCTTACCTTATTGCAAGAGATGCATTTATCAGCCATCTCTTTCCCGGGGAAGATACGACGATAGCACTTATTTCAAATTTGATTTCCTGGATTATTGCAGTCCTGTTCGCTTATGTTACAAACCGCACATTTGTATTTAAGAGTGAGGCAACGGAAAAGGATGCAGTTATAAAGGAATTCTTTTCATTTATAGGATCGAGAGTTACCACATTTCTGATAGATGAGGGGATGATGTTTATCTTTGTGGATATTGTAAAGATGAATGATATTATTGCAAAAGTAATAGTCAGTTTCGTTGTCATTGTTCTTAATTATGTTTTCAGTAAATTGTTTGTATTTAAAAATAAAAAAGAGGTTGATTAAATGATTAATTTTAATGTCCCGCCTTTTACGGGAAAAGAAATGGAATACATCAAAGAGTGTGTCGATAATCAAAAGATATGCGGAGACGGAAAGTATACAAAAAAATGTAACGAGTGGATTGAAAAAAGAACCGGTGTGACAAAGGCACTTCTGACTACATCATGTACACATGCAACAGAGATGGCTGCACTCCTTGCAGGGATTAAGGAAGGCGATGAAGTCATCATGCCTTCGTATACATTTGTATCAACAGCCGACGCATTTGTACTAAGGGGTGCAAAGGCGGTATTTGTGGATATACGTCCTGATACGATGAACATAGACGAGACAAAGATAGAGAATGCGATCACAGACAGGACCAAGGCAATCGTACCTGTTCACTATGCCGGCGTGTCATGTGAAATGGATACAATAACAGACATTGCAAAGAGACATAATCTCCTTGTCATAGAGGATGCTGCCCAGGGTATCATGTCTACGTACAAGGGAAAAGCTCTTGGCAGTATCGGTGATTTCGGATGCTACAGTTTCCATGAAACAAAGAACTACAGTATGGGAGAAGGCGGAGCCCTGCTCCTTAAAGGAGACAGGTATATCGAACAGGCTGAGATAATCAGGGAAAAAGGAACAGACAGAAGCAAATTTTTCAGAGGACAGGTGGATAAATACAGATGGGTCGATTACGGTTCATCATATCTGCCGAGCGATATGAATGCGGCATATCTCTACGCACAGCTTGAGATGGCAGATGAGATAAACAGCTACAGATTAAATATATGGAATACATATTATGAAGGTCTGAAAGATCTTCAGAGTGAGGGAATCCTCGAACTTCCTACAGTTCCGGATGGATGCGTGCACAATGCCCATATGTTTTATATAAAGGCAAAAGATTTTGATGAGAGAACAAAACTGATTGCATTCTTAAAAGAAAACGATATATTATCGGTGTTTCATTATATCCCTCTCCATACAGCACCTGCAGGAATGAAGTACGGAGAGTTCAGGGGAGAAGACAAATACACAACAAAAGAAAGTGAGAGACTGACAAGGCTCCCTCTTTATTACGGACTGACAAAAGAACAGAATGAATATATTATCGATAAAGTCAGAGAATTCTATGGAAAAAAGTAAAAGCAACGGAACGTTTGTAATCGGAATTGCATTTACATTGATTTTTTTTACGGTAATATCCTTATTGTTTCCGTCGATTTATGTTCTGGATGACGATGTGATGATTCAGAGCATACTATCGGGCACATATTT
>DFKO01000031.1 GCA_002373855.1 Lachnospiraceae bacterium UBA3643 | reverse complement strand
GATTTAATCAAAGCTATCATTTTTTTGCACCTCCTTTTCTTAAGTTGTTTTTATCTTAACACCGTATATATGTTTTGAAAAATCGTTTGATTTTATCGTGAGCGATAACTTTTAGTTATAACCTTTATAATTCCTTAAACTATAATTCCTTAAATTTAAGGATTTCCTCTACATACAGTTTTCCGTACATTGACAGTTCGCTGCCTTTTCTGGTGATATATCCTATTGTGAGGGGATCCTCTTCCTTAAGCTTTATTGATACAAAACCTTTCAGTATGGCTTCATCTCCTGCAAGCATTCCGGATCCTATAGAATATCCCTGGAGTGTGGCAATCAGTTCCATGGTAGTCGCCCTGTCATCCGACTTGATCATCTTGTCAAAGTCATAATCCGCCATAGCTTCCTCGTTTAAGTAAAATTTACTGTCGTCGCTCTGGTCAAATGACACACATGGATAATCCCTTAGTTCCTCTATGGAAATATTTTTTCTGTCAGCAAATTTATTATCCTTCCATACATATGCATAAGTCTCCCTGCGCATAAGCGGTATAAACTCAAGCTGATAATCCTTAAATATCTTCTTCATAACCTTTTCGCTTGCGCCTGAAAAGGATACTATACCGACTTCGCTCTTTAGAGTCCTCACATCCTCAAGGACATTCATTGTCTTGGTCTCATGAATTGAAAATACATATCTGTCGGGATCTTTACCTTTTATTACATTTGTAAATGCTTTTAGGGCAAAGTTATAATGCTGGGTGGATACGGAGAACTGCTCCTTATCGGCATCTTTTGAAAGATATCTGTCCTCTAAAATCTCATACTGGCCCACAACCCTTTTGGCATAATTCAGAAATTCCCTGCCCTCGTCGGTTAATGAGATTCCCTTATTTGTTCTCTCAAATATAAGTATGCCAAGCTCATCCTCAAGATCCCGTACACTTGATGACAGCGCCGGCTGAGATACATAAAGATTCTCAGCTGCCTCTCTCATAGAAGATGAAGATGCTATTTCCAGTACATATTTCAGATGATTGATATTCATTTTAATTTACCATCCCATATTTATAAGAGTTCATCGAGTGTCTTTGAATCAAGATACTCATTCGTCACTTTTTCAAGGCCTTCCCAGAGTTTTATCGTCTTGCATCCCTGGCGTCTCTCACACTCCGGAGCTCCCTCTGCCAGACAGCTTACCGGTGCCAAGTCTTTTTCTGTCAGTCTCAGTATCTCACCGATATTGTACTCGGACGGATTTTTTGTGAGCCGGTATCCTCCGCCTTTTCCCTGGATGCCTTTGATCAGTCCATGATCTTTAAGAGGAGGTATGATCTGCTCAAGATACTTAAGCGACAGGCCCTGCCTCGCTGCCACATCTTTCATCGGTACATATCCGTCTCTCTGGTTGGATGCTATATCTATCATTACCCGCAGTGCGTAGCGCCCCCTTGTAGAAATCATGATCATTCTCCCTGCATCTTGTAAAATTCTTCCGTCTCGTCTATGTCATTTACCGGTTCTTTAAGTCCTTCTATTACTATATCATTTTTCTTTGCATAATCCCAAAGAGCGGCGTGTATCGCTTCCTCTGCCAAAAGTGAGCAGTGTATCTTTACAGGAGGCAGTCCGTCCAGAGCTTCCATTACGGCTTTGTTTGTTACCTCAAGGGCTTCCTGTACAGTTTTGCCTTTTACCAGTTCTGTTGCCATGGAGCTCGTCGCAACAGCAGCTCCGCATCCGAATGTCTTAAACTTTGCTTCTCTGACTACCCTGTTTTCATCAATATCAAGATACATTCTCATGATATCTCCGCATTTTGCGTTACCTACCGTACCGACACCTGACGGATTTTCCATCTCACCGACATTTCTGGGATTCATAAAATGATCCATTACTTTTTCGCTGTATTCTGTTACCTGACTCATGTTTTTTCTCCTTAATTTACTTTCGACAACTTTTCTTTCTTTACAAAATCCTCATAGAGAGGTGACATGCTTCTGAGTCTCTCAACTATCTGTTTTAAAGACTCAACGGTATAATCTATATCCTCCTCTGTCGTTTCCTCTGATAATGTGAATCTCACTGAACCGTGGGCTATCTCATGGGGCAGTCCTATTGCCAGCAGTACATGGGACGGATCAAGGGCTCCCGATGTACATGCAGAACCTGACGACGCGCATATACCCTTCTTATCAAGAAGTATGAGGAGTGACTCTCCCTCTATAAATCTGAAGCAAAAGTTTGTGTTGTTTGATAATCTCTTTTCTCTGTGACCGTTTAACCTGCTGTGCGGTATCTCCGAAAGGACTCTCTCTATCAGTCTGTCCCGAAGTTTTGTCTCATGAGCTGTCCTCTCATTCATCCTTTCAGATGCTATTGATACGGCTTTTGAAAATCCCATGATACCGGGTGCATTTGTAGTGCCTGCTCTCCTGCCTCTCTCCTGGGCTCCGCCATGGATAAAATTAGATATCTTCGTTCCCGTCCTTATATAAAGTAAACCTATACCCTTGGGTCCGTTTACCTTGTGGCCGCTGGCAGAAAGCATGTCTATATGCATGGCCTCAACATCTATGGGCACATGACCGAATGCCTGAACGGCATCTGTGTGAAAATAAATACCGTGTTTATGGGCGATCTCTCCTATCTCCGCTATCGGCTCTATTGTGCCAATTTCATTATTGGCAAACATTATTGAGATCAAGATCGTCTCCGGTCTGATTGCTTTTTCAAGAGCCACCGGATCAACCAGTCCGTTCTCATCCACATCGAGATATGTTACTTCATATCCCTGCTTTTCAAGATACTCACATGTATGGAGTATTGCATGATGCTCGATCTTTGAAGTAATGATATGATTTCCCTTTGATCTAAGTGCATCAGCCACACCCTTTAATGCCCAATTGTCGGATTCACTTCCGCCTGATGTAAAATAAATCTCTTTTGCCTTTGCGTTTATGAATTTTGCTATTTCTTCTGTAGCGTCTGCAATCCTGTTTGCTACCCTGCCCGAAAACTCATACGCACTTGACGGATTACCATACTCCTCTGTAAAGAAAGGCTTCATGGTCTCAAAGACCTCCGGTAAAACCCTTGTTGTTGCAGCATTATCCAAATATATTCTCTTTTCCATTGATAATCTCCTTATTACCTACTTGTATAGTAGGTATTATATTCACAATTACCTACCCAGTCAATAGGTTTTATGAATTTTACATACAAAAAAACGCCCGATATGGGCGTTTTATTGAACTTGGTGGCATATCATTCGCTTTCCAAGAGCTGGGACAGTGAGTTTTCTACATTCTCCGTAACAGTACGCATTGTACCGATGGAAGTAGTTGTCTCCTCAGATGACTTCACGAGGCTCCTTGCTCTTTCGTTTACTCTCTCAACTATATCGGTCAGTTTTTCCGCCTCGGCGGTCAGTCTTTGGATGGCGTCCTTGATATCCTCATTATTTTTATTGCTGTCATCGGCTGTAGTCTTGGAATCATCAGCAAGCTTTTTGATTTCCTCAGCAACTACAGCAAAGCCCCTGCCGGCATCACCGGCTCTGGCAGCTTCAATACTTGCATTCAATGCAAGCAGGTTTGTCTGGGATGAAATAGCGATTACATCCGCATTGTTTGAATCAAGTTTGCCTATATATCCCTCAATTGCGGAGAGCACATTTTTAAGATTCTCGGCAAATTTATCGACATCGTTCATTGACTCGTAAATCTCGGATGTCTGTTTTGCATTATTTGCACTTGTATCCTCGATAGTGCTGATTGATTCTGACAGAGAATTAAAATTGTTTTTAATTCCTTCAGAGAGAGACTCCTTTCTGGCATTCATCTCATCCCTTGCGGCCTGTACTTCATTGGTGAGTTCAAGAGCCCGGTCTTTTTCTTCATAAGCTCTGTCTTTAATATAATGAACACAGTTTAATTTATGATTAAATCCGTTATAGATAGCTACTGCCATCAATCTGCATGATTTATAACCGCAGCATCCACAGTTGATATTTTGCTTTTCTGCAGTATCCTTCTTCATGTCGGCAAATATCTTTGATATCTCGGATTCGGATGGAGTCTTAACTATACAGTCTTTGCTTCTGTCAGTATATTTTCTGACAAAATCGTTAAGATTAAGGTCTGCAAACTGCTTGTTTAATTTTTCCAGTCTCTGAGCAGGCGTCAGTTTTCTGCTCCATGCAGTCTTTTTCGTATCGTTTTTGCTGCTGGCTTTTATCTTCTGGATGGTAATAAATGTATTCTCATCCATAGTTTTTCTGGCCTCGACTCCCGGACCGTACAGGCAGCCGTTAGTGCAGTTGAGGGCATCAATAAAGAGATAAGGGAACTTATCATTTCTGATGCTGTCCTTATTTCTCTCAAGGTATTCGTACATATGATGTTCACCCTCCATCTGGCGCACAAGAGCATCCTCGCCAAGGAGCCAGTAAACATTCTCCTTAAGTCCGCCCGGCATGGGATAGATCGATCCGAGACCGTACTCTATCTCATCTGTGTAAGGGGTGAAATCCTTAACCGGATTGTCTTTGAGGTACTGAATCAGATGCTTGAATGTCAGATTATATGAAATGTAGCCGTTATTATTGGGATCGTCAATCTCATTTTTCTTTGCAATACAAGGACTGATAAAGGCGAGTTTATCAGGAACTTTTAAATACTTCTTTACATAGATGGCGCCGCACATCATAGGGCTCTGTACCGGCATGAGCTTTGGAAGTAGCTCCGGGATATGACGCTCAATATATCCGACTACAGCAGGACATGGCTGAGAGATGCTTCCGTAATAGTTGTGCTCGGTTATATATTTAATATATGCCCAGGTTGTAATATCTGCGCCAAAAGAAATGCTGATAAACCTGTTTACACCGGCCTTTTTCAGCATGCCGAGATATTTCTCGTAATCATTTTTGTAATTGGCCAGAAATGCCGGCGCAATAAGGACAGAAATCTTTTCACCTCTTTTTAAATCAGCAAAAAATCTGTCCACATCATCCTCATATTCTCTCGCACCGTGTTCGCACACATCGATACATGCACCGCAGGCAATACACTTCTTGGGATCAACCTCTATTACATTGCCTCTGTCTTTTTGAATGGCAACATTTGCCCCTCTACTCGGACAGGCACTTATACACCTGTTACATCCTACGCAGTTGCTGTTTGTTTTTACGAGTCCCATTTTTGCTCCTTACCCTTATAACTTTTAAAAAATAGTTTATACACTTATATGTTATCCAACGTACAAATATCTTGTTATTTTATCACTTTTAAAGATCAAACGCAAAGCAGTGTCAGACAATCCGTACCCTTTAATGATATAATAAATATGACGTTTTAGAATATCAGTAACGGTCATCGGGACATGAAAATCATTGAATACGGTAACAATAAAAAAGATATAATCATTCTCCTGCATGGTGGGGGATTATCATGGTGGAATTATCGGGAAGTCGCAGAGAGATTAAAGGACCGATATCACGTGATCATTCCGGTACTGGATGGCCATGCCGGTAGTGACAGATCCTTTAAAACCATAGAGGATAACGCAGTGGAGATCATCCGGTATATAGAAGAAAACTTTGGCGGGTCTGTGCTACTGATGGGCGGGCTGTCCCTTGGTGGTCAGATATTGCTGGAAATCCTGTCAAGGAGAAGTGATATATGCCGCTTTGCCATTATTGAAAGTGCGATGGTAATACCATCGAAAATCACCCATGCACTGATAAAGCCTGCTTTCGGTGCCAGCTACGGTCTGATAAAATACAGATGGTTTTCAAGGCTTCAGTTTAAATCCCTTCATATGAAAAAGGAATTGTTTGAAGATTATTACCGGGATACATGTGCCATAAATAAAGAGGATATGATTTCGTTTCTTCAGGCAAATACCGGGTATGAGCTGAAAGAATCCATAAAAGACTGTCACGCAAAAATACATATTTATATTGGCGGTAAAGAAAATAAAGGAATCAAAGACTCGGCTGTCAGAATTCAAGAGTCTGTACCCGGAGCCGATATGACTGTATTACCAGGTCTTTATCATGGCGAATTTTCCATTAACCATCCGGATGAGTATGTACAAAAAATAGATGACATTCTGGGAAGGCATGCCAAATGATTTAATGACAGAAATCAGGATGTTCACATTTTGTTAATGGTGCCTGTCACCAGGTGTTGTCTGCGGGCGGCGTCCACCTTTATCCACTCATCCAGTGTCAGTGGTTCGTAATCAGAAAACATACAGAAAGTGTTTATCATCTGGCATGGGACGGTTATCTCACTTTCGCTGTCTTTAATTATACGTTTTCTCTGCCTCGTCTCATTAATGAAATCGTTTATGATGATCTCGTCATATGTGTTGTGTACATGACCGTAAAGCATGTATGTGGTTGGATTGCCGTCCTTGTCAAATTTGTACTGTCCCTTATAGCACATGATGGGATAATGGGACAGTATCACTTTCCTCTTATTATCTTTAGCTTCCCAGTAATCCTTAATCCATATAAAGAGATTCTGATTGAATTTCCTGTCCTGGAGATATTTATCATGATTGCCTATAATGAGAAATTTCCTGCCGTTTAACCTTGCAAGGATCTCATTTGTTTCGGTTCCTTTACCGATCGAAAAATCTCCGAGGATCATTACCTCATCGCCGTTTCTGACTTTTTTATTCCATTTTGTGATCATATATTCATGCATTTCCTCAAGAGTTGAAAACCCCCGGTTATCCATGGCCGAGTTCATCCTCTCGTGAAAGAAATGACAATCGGAAATATAATATCTCATAATCTCTCTTCTCTAATCTTATCTGCTATATGTTTTGCATACATATCTGCTATATCGATATCTGTATTTTCATAGAGCATCCTCGATCCGCACATATCTTCTATCTCATTAAATACAGGATTACCTTTATCGTAAATGAGGTCTATTGTGGCGTGATCGATATATACTGCATCAGTTATTTTTTTGACAATCGACAACTCTTTGTCAGTCAGATCGTGAATATCAGCCCTGCCACCAAGAGAAAAGTTACTCCTGAAATCTTTGTCCGAAGAACGCATCATGCCTGCCACAATTTTGTTTCCGACAATGTAAACCCTGAGATCCTTTCCTAACGGATACTCTTCCTCTGAGGGGATTAATTTCTTCTGGAGTATCATATCATCCTCAGTTCTTTTTCTGATCTCGTCGAGCTCATCATTTGATGACACTGCATATACCTCGGAGCCCCCATGACCATGCAGAGACTTAACTACCATTTCCTTATCTATAACCTGTTCAAACCGGGTTCCCTTTTTTAACAGAATTGATTCCGGAACGGGTGCTCCCGTATTCTTAACAAAATCAACTGCCATATATTTGTCATTACCGATCATCGTGACAAAAGTACTGTTAAATACCTTTACTCCTGCCTGCTCGAAAAACATGGATACCGTAAAATCCCTCGTCCTGTTTACTATTGCATCAGGGAGCGGCTTTGCTTCTCCGTTATATTTAATCTCTCCTATGAGACCGTCAAAAAAAATCTTTTCCCTAATCAGTAGTCCTGCATCAATACCGTATTTTTCAAGACATTCAATTATATGATTTATAAACCATTCGTTATATTCCGCATCTTCTTCGTTATAGATTATGAGACACTGCATAATTAATTATTTCCTTTGCAACATTTACTCCCGTACAGTCATAGAGATTTTTAAAGTGAGCATTTGAATTTACCTCGCATACATAGAGACTGCCATCACTGTCTCTTAATATATCCACTCCGGCAAAATCGAGTCTCAGTATGTCACAAACCTTTATGGCAAGTTTTGCTTCTTCTTCATCCGGAGTATACGGGCTCATGGTTCCCCCGTTTGATATATTGGCTCTGAAATCATTTTTATTTTCCCTGGCCATTGATGCAACAACCTGTCCTCCGACTACCTGGAGACGTTTGTCATGACCTGCTGCTCCCTCAATAAACTTCTGGATGATATATGGTTTATCTCCGATATTCCGGATCGTTTCTGTCATTTCTTCCCTGCTATGTACCAGATATACCTGTTGCCCGAATGAACCGAAACATTCCTTTATTATCATCGGGAATCCTGTCAGTTTGCATGCTTTATCAATATAGCCTTCATCTATGATCCCATCGGAAAAATATTTAAGGGGTGAGCATATCGTTAACGGCTGGCTGATATTATGTCTTTTTAACTTCAGATATGTCCTTGCTTTATCATCACAGTCAGCTATTGCCTCAGCACGATTCATAACAAGATACCCCTCAGCATCCAGTTCCTCTGCCAGTTTTATGTCCTTATCCCAAAAGATCACAAAATCATAATCATCACTTTTCCTGTAATCATTATCAGCCAGATTTACCCAAACCTCTGCACTCGTCTTTATATCAAGTATGCACCCGCTTTCCATCGCCGCATCAGCAAACATCTGATTCAGCTCATCAAACTTGGCGGTAATTAAAAATGTATTTTTTATTAATAATCCCTTTTTCATATTATCCGGCTATTTCATTAAAAATAAAAATTCCCCGTTTCATTATCTGAAGCGGGGAATCGTCATTAAATATTATAAATCCAAACTTCGTTATCCTTAAAATCCTCGTCCATGACCTTTCCCTTGCCGTCTTTAAATGTCAGCTCCTGGTTTTTAATGCTGACTCTCACTCCGGCTCCGACAGACTTGGTGATAAATGCGTTACTTCCTATAACCGCGCCCTCACCAATCACTGTCTCACCGCCGAGGATTGATGCACCGGAATAAATAGTCACATTGTCCTCTATGGTTGGATGACGCTTCACCGCCTTTAATGACTGACCTGCTCTTGTAGAGAGAGCACCGAGTGTTACACCCTGGTAAACTTTTACATGCTCGCCTATCGTAGTTGTCTCACCGACAACGATACCTGTTCCGTGATCGATAAAGAAATATTTTCCGATAGTTGCTCCCGGATGGATATCGATACCCGTAATGCTGTGGGCATACTCTGTCATCATCCTGGGGATAAGGGGCACCTTTAAGATAAAGAGTTCATGGGCCAGTCTGTTTATGGTGATAGCCATAAATCCGGGGTATGACAAGATGATCTCATCTTTATAATATGCTGCGGGATCTCCGTTAAAGGCCGCATCAAGATCTGTATCCAGATACTCTCTTATCATCGGAATCCTGCTAAAGAACTCGGCTGTAATCTCCTCCGCCTTTTTTGTGATCGTCTCAAACGAAGCATCTTTATACTGCTCATCGAACCTAAGGGCTATGCTGATCTGCCTGTTCAGGTTAAAGACAACATCTTCTATTAAGAGAGATATCTTGGTCTTTGTATCATATACTCTGAAATCCCTGTCAAAATAATATCCGGGGTAAAGTATACGGGACAGTTTGTTCACCACATTTATGATCACTTCCTTGTCAGGCTGGGTGAACATCTCTCTCCAGTCTATCACCCTGTCCTTTTCATAATCATCCAGGATTGTCTTTTTTATTTTTCTGATTTCTTTTTCAAGCATCGTTATTTCCTCATATTAAATGCTACATTCTAAGGAGCAGTTCTCTGTCTATAACCTGTCCGCCCTTTATATAACTCCTCGGAACTCTTTTGCTCACCGCACATGTAAGTTCGTACGGGATCGTACCGGCTGTCTTTGCCATATCATCCACCGGGTTATGCGGTCCGAATATCTCTATCTCGGATCCCACATCTACTCCCGGCTTATCTGTCAGATCTATCATACTCATATCCATGCAGATCTTTCCCCGCTGTGATACAGGACCCTCACTGCTGTATAATGAGCACTTATTTGAAAGACTTCTGAAAAATCCGTCTGCATATCCGTACGGAACCACGCCCATTCTCGTCACTCTGTCAGTCTTAAATATACCGCCATAACTGACTGATGTACCTGCCGGATATGTCTTAATGGTACTGACTGTTGTCTTTAACGTCATCACCGGCTTTAATCCGAGACCTTTTGCAAAATCTCCATATCCGTATAATAAGAGTCCCGGTCTCACCATGTCAAGATAAGTTTCCGGATAGCATGCAACTGCACCCGTATTGGCACAATGTCTGATCTTAAATTTACGGCCCCATTTTTCTTCTACAGAGTCAATGACAGATGTGAAGAGTTCATACTGATGGAGTGTATATGCCCTGCACTCCTCTCCCGGCTCATCAGATACAGCAAAATGTGTAAATATACCTTCTGTATCGAGTCCCGGCATATTTACGGCATCAAGTATCCCCGATACTCCGGTTTCAAACATATCACCTTCACATAAAAATCCGAGGCGGGACATTCCCGTGTCGACCTTTATATGAACTTTAAGACTTCCGCCGGTCTTTACGGCCTCGGCAGAATACTCCTCCGCCTTTGCTTTGCAGGTCACTGCCTGAGTGATGTTATGCTCTATCAGTTTCCTTACCTGCTCTTTTGGTGTATGGCCAAGGATCAGTATCGGCATTGTTATACCGTTTACTCTTAGTTCCATGGCTTCGTCAATACTGCTGACGGCCAGGTAGTCGGCACCTGCATCCTGCATGGTACGGGCCACCATGACAGCACCGTGTCCGTACGCATCAGCTTTTACAACCGCGAGAAATTTCACATTTTCTCCGATATGATTTCTGATCTGTCTGTAATTGTGAAGAAGAGCATCCAGGTCTGTCTCGGCCCATGTTCTTTTTAAGTCAGATTCCATGTCAGTCTTCCTTCATTTTGATAGTATAATCATTATGATCAAGAGATACATTAGGATTGTAATAAGGGTCTCCCCTATCAAGTACCTCTTTCCATTTTGCTTTAAATCTGTCCGACTCGTCATCGTAGCGTTTCATCTTTTCCTCATCGGTATCGAGGCCTCTCGACTGGGACTCATAATGAAACAGCTCCGCAAACGGAGTAAACACCGTCAGATATCCTTTATCACGCAGCTTCAGGCACAGGTCTACATCGTTAAGACATACCTTAAATGACTCATCAAGTCCTCCGACCTCATCATATTTCTTGCGGCTCACCATGAGGCATGCACCTGTCACGGCACTCATATCCTGGGCATAACAGAGCTTACCCATATAGCCCACGCTCTCTCTTGGCTGGAGACAATGGATATGACCTGCTGTCCTGTGCTGTCCGAGCCTAAGTACCACGCCTGCATGCTGTACAAGATAGTTTGGATAATACAGTTTGGCTCCCACAGCCCCTACGTCATCACGCTGGGCATACATGAGCATCTCCTCTATCCATTTAAGCGTGATCACCTGGATATCGTTATTTAATAGTATTACGTATTCTCCCGATGAATTTGACACACCGAGATTATTTATTGCGGAATAATTAAAATCTCCTTTGTATGTGACAATTTTAATTCTGTCACTATTTCTTAATTCATCGTAATAATCAAATATCTCCTTTGACTCACTGTTGTTCTCGACTATTACGATCTCAAAATTATCATATACCGTTCTCTCAAGTATGGAATCCACACATCTTTGGAGATCCTCTTTATGATCTTTATTGGCTATGATTATTGATACAAGAGGCTTCGCCTTAAGTTCGTAATCAATCTTAAATATGGTAGGAAATGCCCTTGTAGAGGATATCCTGAAATTACGAAAACCATGTCTCTTAAGATGATCTGCCACAGCACCCTTTGCAGCATCGATCGCATATTCCTTGGCATCGATTGACTTTGATACGCTGGCATTATGACTTCTCCAGTAGTAGAGTATCCTCGGCACGTGTACTATATTTTCAGCCCTGTCAGTCAGGCGCAGTATCATGTCATGATCCTGGCTGCCGTCAAACTCTTTTCTGAAAAGCTCCGTGCTCTCTAAGAGTTCCCTCTTAAACACGCTGAAATGACAGATGTAATTATTGGCCCTTAAATTATCAATGGCATAATCAGGCTTAAAATGGATGGTTAGCATTTTGTTGATATCGCCGTTTTTAAATGTCACTTCATCGCAGTATATATAATCTGCATTCTTTTCATTTATCGCCTTTACATACTCAAAGAGCACTTCGGGATGAAGTATGTCATCGTGATCAAAGAGTCCTATATACTCACCTGTTGCAAGCTTATAGCACTCATTTGTATTACCTGAGATGCCCTCGTTTTTCTCCAGTTTTTTATATACAATACGCTTGTCTTTGTCTGCATATTTTCTGCAGATATCACCTACAAAATCATGTTTCTCATCAGACCCGTCTGCCAGACACAGTTCCCAGTTTTTATACGTCTGATAAAGCACTGAGTCTATCATATCTGTCAGAAAGTTTTTTGGCGTATTGTAAAGAGGTACGAGGATACTTATCTTTACAGGATTTTTAAATACTGTCCCTTCCTCTTCTTTTCGCTTTGCCTGACTTGGAAATCCTGCTGTGCCAAAACTCCTCATGGCTTTCTGCTGACGTTTCTTGTACTTAATCTTTTCAATTACACCCTTAACGGATCCGCAGTTTTTCACCCTGCCTATCTGAAATCTTATGTGATGGACACACTTCCTGAAAGGGTTTAAAAGCTTAAATGCCGTGCTGTTTTTTACTTTATCAACCTTCTCCTGCAGGAGCATGTTTTGCATTTTAAGGTCAGTAACTTCATCAGACAATTCTATACGAAGTGCGCGCTCTCTCTCAAAAGCAGCCTTGTAATCAATTGGACCTTTATTATTTTTTGTTTCTTCCAAACTGTTACTCATATTATTCTCTTCGCAGCTGTCAGGATTCCGTGGGCTGCATCTTCACTCATGGCAGCGTATGTAAATACTGCCTCGAGTTCATTGTCCTTGTCTTTATTTAATTCAATGGTTTCCAGGTGAATGTTCATATTGGGATCGTTTGTCTCAAATATGTATCCCTCTTTATCTCCCCGGAGTTTCCTTCCGTTGCATTCAAGATATTTTTTTGATCTGTCCGGCAGGTCACTTCCGTTTATCTTAAGAGTCTCGACAAATACCGCACCGGCGCTCATCATAGGGTCGACCCTTAAGTTTTTCACGTCGCCTGAGAATCGTACTTTAAAGGAAATCCTCTCATCATCAAAGACTGCATCTTTTATGAATCTTGATTCCTCCTCGCTGTATCCGTTTCCCTTATCTGTATATACCTGAACGCGCCTTGCATTTTCCATGGCACCGTTCATATCAATATATTTTTCCGGATGAATCACCGTAGTACCTATCCTTGCCCTAAACTGGGCAAGTGACATATGACCGCTCTGAACCGTCTCATGAAATGCCATCTCTCTCCTGATATACTCATCCTCATCTTTTGCCGTGATATCGAGGATGTCATATATCTTATGAAGGTCTGTCTCGCTTCTTGAATCACTCTCAAGCATATAGCAGTAGAGGGCTCTCCATGTCTGATATTTGCTGTCGGTAGGTTCATCTTTTGTCCATTCATAATCAATGACTGTCCAGTCATCACCGTCTGCGATAACGTTTGAAAATACCAGATCAAAATCAGTAAACGGATATTCTCCGTTAAATGATATCCTCTCTTTAAAATCAGATACGATATCATTAAACCTGTTCATATCTCCTGACTTAATACATTCATCAAGGATATCATTTAAAGATCTGCCTTTAACAAACGGAAATACCGCAGCGTTTTCTGTCAGTGTACACTCACATATTTTCAGAGCTGAACCGGCATATTTCTCAGACAATTTTTTATAATTTTCATTCAGACTTTTTATATGACTTTCCGCTTCTTTAGTCATCGGAATTTTTTTTACGACAATATCATTATTGTCCTGCTCCATAGATGTGACTATGGATCTGTCATCCGATCTCTCATTTGAGAATCTTGCATAAACAGGGCTGATATCATCGCCGAGTATTACAAGATATGAGTTCGAAAAAAGAGGGAACAGATCATCTGAAATAACAGAATCAAACGCGTTTTTCTCATCAAAGAGCAGGAGCCTGTCCCTGTCAAAATTCCTGATATTGTTTGTCAGTTCGCCGCAAAGGGGCAGTCTTTTGTCAGAATATATGGTTGTAGGGAATTTATAGTCAGGATATGGATAATAAAAATGATACTCGTCCTCACCGCACTCCTTAAATATCTTTTCAAGTCCCGGCCTTGAAAATGTCCTCACATAATCGCCGCTTTTATATCCCTCAATTCCGGAAAAATATGTACCGAGATGATCCTCGCTGCATCCCGCAAAATATTTAAGTCCCAGCCTGTTTTCAATGGCTATGACGATACGGCCTCCGGGAGCTACATGTTTTTTTATTGTTTCAAGGAATTTATGATACGGCTTTTCCGTGGACATATAGCTGCTGCCGTACTCAAATACACCTATCAGGCATACCCAGTCATAATCAGCCGGAAGATCCGGCTCTATATCAAGAAAGTTGCCGACATGTATGGTGACGTTGTCACATTCCTTATGACGCAGGGCATTGATCGTACTCCTGCGCTTTGAGAGGTCCACACAGTCAACGGAGCCTGCTTTTTTTGAAAATACGCCTGTGATGGCACCGCATCCCGAGCCTACCTCGAGGACTCTGTCGCTTTTTTTTATCGGGAGCCATGATACGATATTTTCTCTCTGATCAGAGAGATGATAAAGCACCGGCCAGCTCATTTTTTCATCTATGACATCCTTGAAATCAGATTCATCATGAGCAGATACTATATTGAGGAGTTCCTGCTCAGACGCTCCGTCCGAATACAGATCCTCCCCCGGATAATGTTTTAAGTCGAGTGTGATTTTTCCGATAGTCTCATTTACAGACATTTTACTTAACCTTAATAACAGAATTCATATCATAATAACCGACTGTATCCTTGTCAGATACAACCGTAATGTTTATGCAGTCATACAGCCTGTGGTACACTTTGAAATCGTCGCCTTCAAATCCGGTGACGCCAAGGGAGAGCAGATATTCACCGCCCTGGAGATTCATCTCCTGACAGAAGGTCACTTCCTTGATATCCCCTTTTGATACAGGCTCAAGAAATGCTTTTTCAAACATTGTATTTGTACCCGTGATTTCCGTTCCCTTTATATTCTTGATGGAAAACGCAAAAATCGGAGATGTGATATCCCTGTTAAATTTAATCTTCATATATACCGTGAATCGGCTGCCCTTCACTATGGATGAAGATCTGATGCCGCCCTCATCAGTGATATAATACTCGTCTATGTGGGCAGAACCGTCGCCATATTCAAGGAGATTGGGATTCTTGGCATCAGCCGATTCTTTGCTTGCTGTATCTCCGTTCTCCGCATCATACTGACCTACCAGGACTCTCTTGTAAACATCTATCATTTCTTTAGGAGAGCCTTCTCCAAGTTTTACACCCTTGTTTAAGAGTACTACCCTGTCACAGTATTTACTGATTGAGCCAAGATCGTGACTTACAAACAGTATGGTCTTGCCCATCTTTTTAAATTCTTCAAATTTGTGATAACACTTTGACTGGAAAAATACATCACCTACCGAAAGGGCCTCATCCACTATGAGGATCTCCGGGTCTATATTGATCGCAACGGCAAAAGCAAGCCTTACAAACATTCCGGATGAGTATGTCTTTACAGGCTGGTAAATGTAATCTCCGATATCGGCAAACTCAAGGATACTGTCGAGTTTTTCGTCTATCTCACTGTCCGTATATCCCATCATTGTGCCGTTTAAATATACATTCTCAAGACCTGTATACTCCTGATTAAATCCGGCTCCGAGTTCAAGCAGTGCCGATATCCTGCCGTCTACTTTGATATCTCCCGATGTCTGATAAAGGACGCCTGTTATTATCTTTAATATCGTTGATTTACCCGATCCGTTTGTACCTATGATGCCGACTGTCTCTCCCTTTTTCACATCAAAAGAAACATCATCCAGCGCTTTCTTTTCCGTGGATAATGT
>DFKO01000096.1 GCA_002373855.1 Lachnospiraceae bacterium UBA3643 | reverse complement strand
TACATACGGATTTACCTGCACCCGTTGCTCCTGCAATCAGCATATGAGGCATCTTGGCTATATCACCGATTATGGTTTTACCTGAAATATCCTTACCCACTCCAAATGATATATTTGAATCAGCAGCCTTAAATTCCGGAGATTCCATTATATCCCTGATAAGTACAGGTGATGCGGTTGCATTTGGAATCTCAATTCCTACAGCTGCTTTGCCGGGAATAGGCGCTTCTATTCTGACATCTACCGCAGCCATATTAAGTTTTATGTCATCTGCCAGATTTGTTATCTTGCTGACTTTTACTCCGTCTGCAAGTTTCAGCTCATATCTGGTAACGGAAGGTCCCTGACAAATATCCTGAACTGTAGCATCCACGCCAAAGTTTTTTAGGACTTCCTGGAGCCTGAATGCATTTTCTTTAAGTGTTTTATCCTCGTCTCCGCCCTTTTTGTTTTTATTTTCATTAAGCAGCGAAATGGGGGGCTTTTTATACTTATTCCTTGGAACTTTTTTCTTTGGCTTATTTTCTATCTCTTTTGCAAGAGCATTTGACTCTGCCTGATGAGTTTTTTCCGTCACGGGATCCGGCATGGAATCTATAAGCGGATTAGTCTCACCGGCTTTTAATGTTATGCCGTTTTTAACCGATTCCGGAATGGGCGCAGCGGAGTTATTAAACTCAGTCACATGGGTTGAGCCGTCTTTTTCATACTGCTTTTTATTTATATCCACGAGACCGTCGCCCTTATTTTCTTTAGGTGATACTATATCATCATCAGAAGGTGTATAAGCCTCATATTTAATGATCTTTTCGGGCGTTACATCATGAGATTCTTCCGGATCATTCTCCTGCTTTGATACATGCACTGTTTCAGGGTTATCATCCGTTTTATCATCCGGGCTATCACCCCGCACATTGTCGTCTGTAACAGTGTCATCTCCGTATCTTGTGATATTTATCTGCTGAAGTTTTAATTCTTCTTTTTTAATTTCAGTTTTATTTTCTGTAACTTCTTTAACATCGTCAGATACATTAACGGTTATCTCCCTCATGTCGCCTGTCTTTTTAACAGTGGTTACGGGAGCTGTTTCAATATCTTTATTTACAGTTTTATCCGTCTTTTCTTCATTTTCCGATTCCGGCACAGGAGTCAGCAGTGTTATCTCGTGGACATCATCCTTACTCCTTACCATTGTACCCTTATCGGACACAAGGGAAGATTCGAAATGTTCACCGCCGTTTACGGCAAAATCATTCCTCTTTCTCGAGGCATTTACGATCCTATCATCGTCAGCCCTGTCTTCTTTTAATTTCTTTTCTTCAAGTTTTTTCTGTTTCTTTTCTTTTGCTTCTTCTATCTGCTTTTGTTTTTCGATACGCTCGAGTTCCCTTTTCTCCCTGCGTTCATTGGCTATCTCAAGGAGATTTAACTGCTGTCCGTCATCATTTAAAGCAGGCAGCTGTATATCCTTTCTCCTTCTGCCGGAATCCTCATCATCCTCATCGTCGTAGCTGTCATCATAATCATCAAGGAAGTTTAATTTTGAACCAGTCAGTTTTATGAGCGCTACAGCCTTTTCAGGATTAAGCAGGATGATCAGTCCGATTATCAGCACAAGGTCAATGATGATCGAGCCGACTTTTCCAAAAAACATGCAAAGAAGCAGTCCGAGGAGACCAAGTATACATCCGCCTCCGCTCTTTAAATCATATAGAAACTTAAGAGCCCCGGGATTCTGGGATGCATATACAATGTCACTCCTGCTGCATAGTGTAAAAAATCCTCCGACAGCAAATAAAAGGAGTACACATATTATAGTAGTCTTAAGGTAAGGCATATAATTATCTTTTTTAGCAAAGATAAAAAGACCTCCACCGAAAAATATAAAAGGCATCACATAGGCAAGTATCCCGAAAAGACCAAGCAGAAACTGTTTTACACCAATACCTACTCCGCCACTTATCACGCCGACCATACAAAGGAAAAATATCAGATTGATTATTCCCAGTACTATGCCTGCGATAATGATATTCTGGGTATCATCCGCCTTTGTTTTTACTCTGTTAAGAGTCTTTTCTTTCTTATTATCCGGGAGAGCAGGTCTGCCGGCCTTTGAAGAGCCTGACCGTCCGGCAGTTCGTCTCTGATATGTACTTGTATTTGAACGCTTTCTGCCTTTAGTGCTGCTCAAGTTTTGCAATACCTGCCTTAATTCTCGCGATAGTTTCCTCTTTTCCAAAGAGCTCCATCATCTCGGTGGCACCACATGGTGTCATCTGCTTTCCGGAAAGAGCTGTTCTGATGGGCCACATTACATAGCCCGTCTTGTATTCATGGGATGATGCAAACTCAGATAAAAGTGCAAAGAGCGCATCATTTGTATAATCATCTGTTCCTTCAAGTACAGGGAGAACTTCATTTAAAAGGGCAAGAGACTTCTCCGAATCTGTCTTCATTTTTTTGTGAGTATACATGGCTATATCATACTCAGGTACACTGTCGATGAAATCAACATGATCCTTAATATCAGGGAATATCTCTATTCTCGTTCTCACCATCTCGGCTACTTTCTTAAGGTCCACATCTCTCTTAATATACTCTTTAAGATAAGGCAGAGCTTTCTCATAGAATACGTCCGGATCCATAGCCTTGAAATACTCACCGTTCATCCATTTAAGTTTTGTATAATCAAACACTGACGGAGATTTCGTCATATGTCTGTAATCAAAAATCTTTACCAGCTCGTCCAGGGAGAATATCTCTCTTGTCTCATTTTCGGGGCACCATCCAAGTAATGCCACAAAGTTAACTACCGCCTCGGTTAAAAATCCCTGCTCAATGAGGTCTTCATATGAAGAATGGCCGCATCTCTTTGAGAGCTTTTTGTGTTCCTCATCTGTGATAAGAGGACAGTGAATATATGTGGGAATCTCCCATCCGAACGCATCGTACAGTCTATTGTATTTAGGCGTTGATGATAAGTACTCATTACCTCTGACCACATGGGTGATACCCATGAGATGATCATCGATTACATTTGCAAAGTTGTAGGTCGGGAAACCGTCAGACTTAACGAGGATCATATCATCAAGCTCGCTGTTATCAACGGTGATGTCTCCGTAAAGCTCATCATGGAAAGATGTTGTACCCTCATTGGGAACATTCTGTCTGATGACATAGGGCTTGCCCGCAGCCAGATTGGCCTCTATCTCCTCTTTTGAGAGGGACAGGCAGTGCTTGTCATATACAGTTATCTCCTTACCATCAGGGCCAACGGAACCTTTTAATGAAGCGAGACGTTCCTTGTCACAGAAACAGTAATATGCATCCCCGCTGTCAATAAGCTTTTTGGCATATTCAAGATACATCCCTGTCTTTTGACGCTCAGACTGGACATATGGACCTACTCCGCCGTCCTTATCGGGACCTTCATCATGTACAAGGCCGGTTTTTTCTAGAGTTCTGTAAATGATATCTACAGCACCTTCTACATATCTCTCCTGATCGGTATCTTCTATACGCAGGATGAAATCGCCGCCTTCATGTTTTGCCACCAGATAGGCATAAAGAGCTGTTCTTAAATTGCCGACATGCATACGACCGGTAGGGCTCGGTGCAAATCTTGTTCTTATCTTCTTATTCTCTGACATTTGTATATTCCTCCGAAATTTATTTCTTTCTTCTCTTTATCCAGATAACCAGACCGCATATAAAGAGGCATACGGGTATGATGCCCACAAATATCCATGAAAATACTGATATAAATGTATTATCAATGATTATCTCATTATATGTCTCATCATAGCTCTTGACAGGTACCACACTGACTATATCCGTGCCGGTCA
>DFKO01000201.1 GCA_002373855.1 Lachnospiraceae bacterium UBA3643 | reverse complement strand
AAGGATATTTTGCAGTTTATTTTCAGTAAGTGATAAAACGGAGTTTTTAAAGGAAAAAACGGAGTCGGTAAAACCGGCTCCGTTTTCTTTGTTAGTTATTTTTTTTGTATTTTTCGACCCATTCATAGTTGAAAAATGTGGTAGAATCTTTTGCTTCAGAAATAAAGATAGTAATGGCACATATTAATCCGGTTTCTATACTGTCGTTTATCCAATAACCCATGCTCGAAATAAAATCTTCGTCATCATCATTGTATTCAATAGTTGAATCAATCTTTTCAGCATCAGCCATTTTCATGCCTATATACAAGCCGTTTTCTGTTTTTCCAGTATATCCTTCTTCAAGAAGTATGGAAAACATAATATCTTTTGCGAAGCACATAGTTATTGAATTATATATTTTTATATAAACCCAGGGTATTTCAGGTGTACAACCTTTATGTGGATCAATTGATTGATTAAATGGAATCTTATTTTCTTTCAAATAATTTCGTATTTCATTAAGAGACATTCCAAGTTTTAATTCACCAATGCCAACAAAGGGTTTTATAATTTCATTTTTTTGAATCATTTTTATTTCCTCCTAGCTGGATATATTATAGCTTTTTCTCTGCCGTCAGTTTTATAATTTTCCATTTTTGTTACAACTTTGAATTTGCCTATATCATTTGTGCAAATTCTAACGTAGGATGTTTCACCATGTCTTTTGGATCCAGGTGAAACATGAACCACGGCAACGCTTCTTTCTTTTGAAGGATTTAATACAACCAGTTTTCTTGCCTTCGAAAGGGGATGAACAGAGTTTTCTATTTTGGTAATATAACCTTGCTTAGCCATTTCATGTTTTAGCCTTTGAACGGATTTTCCTAAGAAAAATTCTCGATGATTTTCAAAACTTTCTTTTGAAATGTATCCACCCTTTTCAAAAACTCTGGCTCCGAAAAACTGTAAATTTAAAGTTAGTAGAGTTTTCGTTCGACCCCTGGTTGCCCCGAAACCACCATGATTACCTGCACCCATGGTTAATTACCTTTTGATTCTTCATAATATCACTGTCAAACTGAAGAATCTTGATTCCTTTATTTTTGTACTGAATAAAGATATCTTCGGGAGCAGTTCCATATATTATAATAACCTTGGGGCTAAGGTGATTGATAACATAATCTAATCCCTCAGATAAATATCTTTTTTCTTCTTTGATTTTGACACATCCATGAGTTCCTATCGCAATTGTTCCGTTTTTTGAAACACCATAGCACGAACATTTATATGTTCTTCTGTCTCCAAATCTGATATTGGGAATAACTTTTATTCCATTATCCTGCAACCATCTACCGATAGCTCTGTTTCGGAAGATATTCCAGAATTGCATAATTAAAGGCATATCACGATAAAGACTAAAATCGGGGCTTATTACGCCTTCAAATTTTTTGAGAATCGGAAGATATTTTTTGGGGTTATTCCATATTCTTTCAAATGATGCATCATCCTCATAAAAATGAACCCAGCAACTATAATCTTTAGAAGAAATACATTTCGAGAAAGATATGAGTTTCTCAGGGCTGTATATTCCATATTCAATTGTAGGGATTTCAAGAAATCCATCATATGTCGCATTTTCTAACAAAAATGCGCGAAAAACATCTTTGCATCCATTACGGGTGCCATTAACAAGAGACATAATGCCTCCTTTCTGCTCTACGAGCCAATTAAAAATTTTTGCTTCTAATTGTTCTCACAGAAAGAATATGGTAAAATATCTCTTAAGCAACTATAGATAGATATTTACTTATCTTTCTATGAGAGGACGTATAACTATTTGCAGTAGTTATACGTTTTTCTTTTTTATCATAAGCATGTTCCTCCTCGTATTTTTTTATAATAAGCCATAAGTTTTTTTTCATATGGCTTTATTTCACCTGAAAATAATTGCCACTTAATCCATCGATTAAAACATATTTCTCCACATGTAACAGAAACACCAAAGATATTTATAATATCTATTATTGATGAACAACTATATAAACGTGGTAGTGGAGATGGGACCAAAGAATATGCTGCATAATAATTGGCAATTTTTTCTGCTAAGGGACTATCTTCTTTGTGACCCATACGTATATGACCTATTTCATGCATGATTGTGAAATTGTCATGTTCCTCAGTATTAGAATCTATATCATTTACACAAATAATATATTTCTTTGTACTTGAATCATAATAGGAAAGGCCATCTCTTTGATTCCCGTTTTTGTCCTTACTTAGCAGGTTAAAATCTTCATCGTTATTTACAATTTCAGAATAATATTTAACGATAAAGCCTAATCGGTGAGCTATATCAATCGGATTTATTGGAATGGACAATTCCAAATCAATATGAAGTTTTGAAACATCTTCCTCTATTTGTTCATATAACTTAGGAGGGAGAGTAATCATAACTTCATCACTTTTCATTAAACAACACCTTTATAAGTTTTGCTTTTTCATCTGCAGTCATTGTTGACATTCCTCTTGCAACAAGGCGATAAGTTTCTTCAAATGTAGCGTTATCTTTTTTTCCTGATAAAAGATAATCTGTGGTAGTATTTAATGCTGTAGCTATGTTGGCTATTGTTACCATCTTGGGTTCTCGTTCGTCTTTTAAGTATCTTGAAAGAGCGGCTTCAGAAACGCCAATCATATCCGCAAGTTCTCTTTGTGTATAACCAGTTTCTTCAAGTAATGAAATAACACGTTTTCCAAATCCATCCATACATAAAACCTCCTATTTAAGATGACTATAGCCCAAACTTGACAAAATGTCAAGATGCGGTTTCCGAATAATATTTGCAAATCTGGTTTTTAATTATAATACAATCATTATGTACTTATTATGAAAAGGAGTATTGGCATGAACAATAAAAAATATCCCTACAAATGTGTATGTTGTGGTGACGGGATAATAAAAGAACCTCATGATATATGTTTAATATGTGGATGGGAAGATGACGAAGTCCAAAATGATAACCGAGATTTTAGTGGTGGAGCAAATAAGAAATCTTTAAATGAACATAAAAAAGATTTCGAATCATTAAGATGCAAAAATAAAAATTATAATTGGTTTGATAATTAAAAAACGGAGTCGGAAAACCGACTCCGTTTTGTTAATCTTCTTTATGCTCCATTCGTCCTCTTCTGACATAGAGGAGTATCTCAGGGTTTGTATCTGTATATGAAGCGCTCTTTGTCGCTTCCATTACGGTAGGCATCTTTTCTCCGTCCATAATCCTGTTGTATCTGACGTTTATTTTCTCGTCGCTGTTTCTGAAATGCTCTTTGAATTTTTCGATATCGGCAAATTCTTTAAATTTTTCTGTATCTTCGGGAGCGACCTTTTCGATGGTAACGAAATTGGCAAAGTCATCAAACTCTCCTTCTTCCTCAAAGTCGCTGTCAACTTTTTCTATCTTTGAAACATGGAGCATCTCGTATTTTTTTGTATCAAGATTTACTTTTGCAATCTTGCTGAAATTCTCGGTAACAAGTTTTTCGTATTCATGTACGAGAGAGACGCTGTAATCCGCATTTTTCCATGTCATTAAGACAATGTGGTTATCATCTCCGTACTCGGGAGGAACCATTATCTCAAATGTTGCCCATTTGTATGCCCCGTCTACTTTATATCTGAAATGCTTCAGAATATTTTTGTGTCCTTTTTCTATAAGCGACAAAAGAACATTTGTATTAAACAGTATTCTGTAGTCAAACAAGTCGTCCGGATGCACCAGTCCAAGCTCCGCGAATCTGTCTATGTATTCAAATATGGTAGCTGCCTCAGGCTGATTGACCTGATTATGCATTTCGTCCTTTTTGATGAATTCATAATGTCCCGTGATGATATCCACGTTAGCGGCTTTAATGAAATAATCGGAAAACTGCTGGAGATGAGATTTCTGAAGAACGACTCTTCCTTCTTCGCTGTTTCCGACTTTGAGAGGATCGCGAAGAAGCTCCTCATATTCCGAAGCCGGCATGGGCTTATAGAAATAAAATCCCTGTGCAAACTCACAGCCGAGGTTTGACATTATTTTAAGCTGTTTCGGTGTTTCGAGTCCTTCTATTATGGCGGGTACTCTTATCTGTCTCGACATTTCGAGGATTGATTCAAGGATAGACGTACTCTTTTTCTCATTTGACTCTGCGTCAGATAAAAGCTTCATATCAAGCTTGAGTACATCGGCCTGTGTGTCCTTAAGCATATTAAGTGACGAGTATCCGCTTCCGAAATCATCGATGAGGACCTTGAATCCGTGACGATGAAGCTTGTCTATGGTATTGAGCAGGAGATAATCGTCGTCCATGTAAGCACTTTCCGTAATCTCTATTTCAATACAGCTTGCGGGTATTTCATATTTTCTGATCAGCCTGATAAATTCATCTGCTACATCAAGCTGGTTAATATCAATACGGGATACATTTACGGACATAGGTACAACCGGAAGGTCTTCCTCTATCCAGTTTTTCATGTTTAAGCAAACCTGCTCCCATATGAAGCAGTCGAGTCGCGTAATAAGACCGTGCTCCTCCATAACAGGTACAAATATTCCGGGAGATACAAGGCTTCCGTCGGGCTTCACCCATCTTACCAGTGCCTCGCCTCCGATAATCTTTCCGTTCTTTATATTACATTTAGGCTGAACATAAAAGCAGAATTCTTTATTAACGAGAGCCTTTAAGATGTTGGGGATAAGGCGCATCTCCTTCTCCCTGCTCTTTATCGATGCATCAACATTCCAGAATATCTCTGCACCCATCTTGTTGCGTACTCTGCCGAGGGCATCTACCGTATAGTCATATACATCAGATGCGGATATATCCTCTCCGTTAAATTTATATCCTCCAAATGCCGCAGAGATGGCTTTGTCATCTCCTGCATATCTTGATACCAGTTCATCGAGGCCTTTTATGACCCTGTCCTCCATGGCCTTGTCCTGCTCCATCACTATGGAGAAGTTGTCGCCGCCAAGGTATCCGGCTACCATATTTGTGCCCTTTATGAAATCGTTCAGGTAATCGCTGACTGCTCCGAGGAGCGCATCACCCTGGGCTCTTCCGTGCCATTTGTTATAAAAATGAAAATTTCTGATATCCATTGATATCATACATAAAGACAGCGCACTCTCTTTCATGAGCTCATCGGTCTTTTCGAGAAACTCCATTCTGGTCGGAAGTTTTGTAATACAGATAAAATTGCCTTTTTTTGTCATTATAAAAATCCTGTTCTTTACATGTGTAAGGAAAAAATTGACACCTTTCCCCACATATATTCTATCATGTGCTATATGGGTAAGGTGTCACAAAATACACTTTATATTTTTGTATAATCTTTCTTGTTTTTTACTCCCGGTCTTCATACTTCTCTATATACGAAGTCAGAGTGTCGAGTTTATCCTCGTAAATAATATTAAGGAGCCTGTCGAGTCCGGTGAGAGAAGTCTTTAAGAGCTCAAGGTCTATCTTGCCATCATTAAGGCATTCAACCATCTCATCTATATCGACGACCTTTACAAATCCGTCGGGATAAATGATCACATCTGCGAGAAGATCGATGACGATGAGTTCATTCTTTTCTTCATTTCTCTCATAAGTCACGATATCGCAGTAGTAAAAAAGGAGCGTGCCGTCAGCCTTGTAAAACTTGCTGACTTTATATCCCTCATTTAAAAAGTAGCATGAATACCCGTGATGAAGATCTTTCTTTGGCTTTAGCGTATTCCACTTGGTGACGATCTTCTCATCATCCATGTAAAGGATGATATCGTCCTTTAGCTGTACGCATTCCTCAGGTATGAGTCTCTTTCTGTATAAAACCGGTTTCTCCATATATTTTCCCCCTCAAATCATATATGCTATTTACAGTATACACCCTTAAAATACGGGGTGTCATCCAATGAATTGTATAAAATCTTTTTAGTAGACACTACCCCTTAAAAAATGTATAATTATATGCGATTGTGTATCATGTTGATTGTGCGTTTTGCAAATGAAAAACGATAAGAGAAATACATTCAGATTACTGACTCTGATCAGTCAGTTTGGGATAAATATGCTCGTCCCCATAGGGATTTGTTTTTTCGGTGGGATGTGGCTTGATAAAAAGCTTGGCACGAGTTTTATCATGATCATCGGCTTCTTTATCGGAGCTGTTGCGGGCTTTAGGAACGTATACATATTCGCAATGAAAAGTATGAAGAATCCCGGAGAAGATCATGGAGACAAGAGCGGAGATATTAAGAAATAACCGGACCCTTACAGAACTGATAATCGGTATATTTATATTTGATATATTCTGCCAGATATGCTTTCTTTTAAGCGGTCTGTTTACAGACAAGGTCACGGGCAGACTGCTCCACTACTCGGCAGGGCTGTGGCTCGGCATGATACTGGCAGTGTGCGCCGGGGTTCACATGAACCTTTCGATAAGCAGGGCTCTTAATTTTGATCCGGGCACCGCACAAAAGATAGTCAGGAAAGATTCACTCCTTAGGTACGGAGTGATACTCATTATATTCGGGTTACTCATGGTCACAGATGTGATCAGTCCGTTAAGCACATTCCTGGGTCTCATGGGACTTAAGGCAGGAGCGTATTTAAACGGCGCGGCCAAAAAGATACTGAACCGGTTTATCGGCGAGGAAGAGTTAAAACCGCTGCTTACACCCGAGGAGCAGGATGAGCTTTACGGTAAAAAAAACAAGGATGAATTATCTGAAGGCGTGAAAGAAACGCCGGATGAAAATAAATAAACATAAGAGGAGGTGAGAATATGGGAGCAGGATTAATGTTATCCGCAAATCTTGACTTTATGATCAAGGGAATCTTTTCCTTTGAATTATTCGGTCAGACTATATGGATAACGACATCACATGTATGTCTGCTTATTGTTGTTTTGTCCATCTGCATTTTGTCATTCATTGCAAACGGCACGATGAAAAAAGCGAGTGATGTGCCTACGGGATTTCAGAATGTTCTGGAGCTTGGAATAGATGCCCTTGACGGTATGATAAAGAGTACCATGGGTAAGCATGCCAAAGGCTTTCTTAATTATATCGGTACGATTTTCGTATTTATCCTATTCAGTAACTTATCGGGACTCCTGGGACTCAGAGCACCTACAGCCGACTACGGTGTAACCTTCCCCATGGGTGTACTTTCGTTTACACTTATCTTTATTCAGAAGCTGAGATATCAAAAGGTCAGCGGTTTTATCAAGGGACTGTGCGATCCCTGGCCGTTCTGGGCACCGATCAATATCATCGGAGACCTGGCAGTACCTATCTCACTTTCGCTCAGGCTTTTTGCCAACGTATTATCCGGAACCATCATGCTGGCCCTTATCTACGGCCTGCTAGGATGGATAGCTACGATATGGCCGGCTGTGCTCCATGCATACTTTGATGTATTCTCCGGAGCCATCCAGACATACGTATTCTGTATGCTGACCATGACATATATCGCAAGCGCCATGGATACGGATTAACAATGTAATTTAATTAAAGTAAAAATAATTAAATCAATTTTAAGGAGGAATTAAAAATGTTTGATTCAAATTTCATTTTAGGTTGCTCTGCAATCGGTGCAGGTCTGGCAGTTATCGCCGGTATCGGACCCGGTGTAGGTCAGGGTATTGCCGCAGGACATGCAGCAGCAGCTGTTGGACGTAATCCCGGAGCAAAGGGAGATATAACAGGTACCATGCTTCTTGGACAGGCCGTTGCCGAGACAACAGGTCTTTACGGACTTCTTGTTGCAATGCTTCTCTTATTCGTAAAGCCCCTTGTACCATAATAGAGAAAGTCTCTAATTTTAAATCTTTAAATCTTAAAGAAAGGAGGCTTTAAAGCTTGAATATGGGAATATATATGCTTCTCACAGGGGAGTATGAGAGAATGTTCAATCTGGATCTCCAGCTTTTGTTTGATTCCGGACTGACGCTCATAGCAATCTTTGTAATGTTCCTCGTTGCAAGCAATTTCCTTTTCAATCCTGCGAGAAAGGTTCTCGAAGACAGAAAGAACCGTATAGCAGACGACCTTGAATCGGCAGCTAATGATAAAGCAGAGGCTCTTAAGTTAAAAGAAGAGTATGAAGCAAAGTTAAAGGAAGCTGACAAGGAAGTGGAGCGGATCCTCTCCGAAGCCAGAAAGAAAGCGGTTGATAACGAAAACAGGATCGTATCGGCTGCCCATGAAGAGGCAAAAGGCATCGTAGCCAGAGCCGGCGAGGAAGCAGAACTTGAGAAGAAGCGTGTCATGGACGAGGTTAAGAAGGAAATGGTAGATATCGCTTCACTCATGGCTTCAAAGGTTGTACGCGAAAACATCAACACCGAGATTCAGGATAGCCTGGTTGAGGAAACATTAAAGGAAATAGGTGATGCAACATGGCAAAGCTAGTTACAGGAACCTATGGTGAGGCGCTGTACGAACTGGCTGTTGAGGAGAAAAAGGAAAAAGAGTTTCTCTCGGAAGTAACATCACTTATAGACATACTTAAGGAAAACCCGGATTTTTCGGCGATGATGAATCATCCCAAACTCCTTAAGGAGGAAAAAGCCGAGGCCCTTGAAAAAGTAATGAGGGGAAACTTTTCCGATGAACTTACCGGTTTTATGCTGCTTGTACTTAATAAGGACAGATACAGCGAGATAGACGGTATACTCGAATTCTTTGTTTCCAAGATGAAGGAACACCTTAAGATTGGAACAGCCTCTGTTAAAAGTGCTGTAGCCTTAAAGGATTCACAGAAAAAGGAAATTGAGCAAAAACTGCTCGCTACCACAAAGTATGAAACCATGGAGATCGATTTTGAGACAGACGAATCTCTGATAGGGGGACTCATAATCCGTATCGGTGACAGAGTGGTAGACAGCAGCATCAGATCGAAGCTCGACAAACTCACAAGAGAGCTTCAGGATGTGCAGATTTCAAACAGTTAATAAGCAATGCAATAAATAATTAAGAAAGGTGCGTTTAGATCCATGAATTTAAGACCTGAGGAAATCAGTTCGGTTATAAAGGATCAGATCAAGAGATACGCTGACAAACTGGAAGTATCAGATGTAGGTACAGTCATCCAGGTTGCCGATGGTATCGCGCGTGTGCACGGACTTCAGAATGCCATGCAGGGCGAGCTCCTCGAGTTCCCCGGTGAGGTATACGGCATGGTCCTCAACCTTGAGGAAGACAATGTCGGTGCGGTACTCCTCGGAAGCAGCCGCAACATCAGCGAAGGCGACACAGTAAAGACTACAGGCCGAGTTGTTGAGGTTCCTGTCGGCGATGCCATGACAGGCCGTGTAGTAAACGCTCTTGGTCAGCCAATAGACGGCAAGGGTCCTATTGAAACCAATAAATATCGTAAGATTGAGAGAGTGGCATCCGGTGTTATCACAAGACAGTCCGTAGATACTCCTCTCCAGACAGGTATCAAAGCTATCGACTCGATGGTTCCCATCGGAAGAGGTCAGCGTGAGCTCATCATCGGTGACCGTCAGACAGGTAAGACTGCCATCGCCATTGATACCATCATCAATCAAAAAGGACAGAATGTAAAATGTATCTATGTTGCAATCGGTCAGAA
>DFKO01000070.1 GCA_002373855.1 Lachnospiraceae bacterium UBA3643 | reverse complement strand
GAACTCTTTATGGCAAGTGCAGACTGGATGCCGAGAAATCTCGAGAGAAGAGTGGAGATAATGTTCCCCATCGAAGATAAAATATTAAAAGACAGGATATCGGATATACTGGAACTTCAGTTTAAGGATAATGTAAAAGCCCACATCATGCAGGAAGACGGCTCGTACATAAAAGAAAACGTAGCAAAAGAGGACAGGATAAATTCTCAGGATATACTCTGCCGTATCGAATCGGAAAAGATAAAGAGTCAGAGCGGAGGTCCGGGAAAGCGAACCTTTATCCCTCTGTCCCATGAATAAATCAGGAGATTGTAAAAAATGGAATTCATACTTGCATCCGGTTCACCGAGGAGAAAAGAGATACTGGAGCGTAACGGAATAAAATTCAGGATCATAAAAGCAGAAAATGACGGGGAATCAGATAAAAAAGATACTGCCGGATATGTCATGGAGCTTTCGGAAAATAAAGCCAGGGAAGTATTTGAAAAGCTGCCGGATGATTTTGAGGGTGTGGTCCTCGGGGCCGACACTGTGGTGGCAAAGGATGGAAAAATCCTGGGCAAGCCCGTTGACAGAGATGACAGCATAGCCATGATAAAGGCGATAGCAGGGGATAAACACAGTGTGCTGACCGGAATAACCCTCATATATAAAAAGGCCGGTAAAATGACGGTTAAAAGCGGATATGAGGAGACATTTGTATATGTGAAGGCAATGACCGATGAGGAGATAAGCGAATACGCCGATACGGGCGAGGGCATGGATAAAGCCGGTTCATATGCCATCCAGGGAATATTCGGAAAATATATCGATCATTATGACGGGGACTATGACAATGTGGTTGGTCTGCCGTATAATAAACTTAAAGAGACGCTGAATGAGTTAAGCATCAGTATAAATGATTTTAAATAAACGGAGGATAATAAAATGACATACGACGAAAAAGTACTTAAATGTTTTCTTGATAATCAGACAAAACTTTTCCCAAAGCCTGTGGCAGAGACTATGGAAGAGGCCGATGAATTTCTCGGCGAATGTCTTGCTGTAGTATGCGACAACATAAATGATGTCTGGGAATTCTTTCTCGAGGAAGGTCTGGACACAGACGAGTATGATAAAAAAACGATAGCGCAGGCAGATGAAGTCTTTGAAATAGGAGACGGCAGATACCTCATAGTAGAAGCTTAAATGTTTTAAGCGAAAAAATATCCCCCACATCACATTGCGGTCAGCTCAGTGATGCGGGGGATATTTTTTTGTTCAGACTATTTTATAATTCAATCTCCGATATAGCATTCATGTATGTTTCGATTGTGCTTTCAAATCTGTCATCATACATACAGTCATAGATTATCGCATTTAACGAGAATGAGGTATCGATATACCATTTTCCGCTGTACTTGTATACAATCCATATACTCTTGCCGTCTGAGATTTCTTCCTTACCGGCTTTTACATCGTACTTAATCTGTACTGCATAAGCTTTGCTTACTTTGTCAGCATCAAAGCCCTCGTATTCATCTTCCATATGCTCTGCGAAATCATCGGTATCTTCGTACCATGTATCTTCCTTGAGGTCATCAAGCTTATCGAGATTCTCAGTATTTTTGATTTCATATTTGATCTTAAGAGATCCCTGCTCTTTTTTAAGAGCTTTCAGGACATCTGAATATACATTGCCATAGGCTTTTACAAGATCTTTTCTTGACATGTCTACGCCCATCTCATCGATATAGGAATCAACAACTTTTGAAGGGATTGCGAGAGAGAGCATGGTTCCCATATTTCCCTTTTGAACAGCATTCATGTATCTCTTTATAGCGCCCTTGTATCCACCGTTTGCTATACCGCTTATCAGCAGGATGAGGAGAAGCAGCGCTACGGCAGCACCTGCTACAGTGAGTTTTCCAACCATTGAAGCGCTTGTCTGCTTCTTTGCCTGCTCGAGGACGGAGTTGGTGAAATTGTCATCAACAGTCTCTTTATCATTTGTAGAGGGATTTGTCAGATTCTCTCCGCAGTTATTGCAGAATAATGCATCATCTACCAGGGAGACACCGCATTTTGGACACTTTTTCATATCAAAATCTCCTTTGAAATTATCTGCCGGAATATGTTGCCGACAGTTATGATTTTAGTTTATAGACCATATCATGTCAACATCATTAGGGGTGTCCTGAGACATAAAAAGAAGCCCGAAAAATCGGGCTCCCTTTTGTATATTTTTCTGATTAATCTACGTAGTAGTAAAGCCAGCTGAGATCTGAGAGCTCATCTTCGTAATCATCCTCTACGATCTCCTTTGTATCTGAGAGCATATCCTCGAATTTATCGGCAAGGTCATCATCATAAACAATCTCGTCGATGATGTCATAAGCTTCAGGAAGGTCTCCGATTACGTAGTACTTGCCTGAGTACTTGTAGATGAGGCAGAGTCCGTCATCCTTTAAGATCTTCTCGCCATCAGCTTCGAGTGTGTACTTAATTTCAGCGATGTAAGCTTCCTTAACCTTGTCAGCATCAACGCCGTAGTCATCCATGTAATCATCAAGGAGATCCTGTACATCATCAAGATCTGAGATGCCCAGGCTCTTTGCATCTTTCTTTAAGTCATCGAGCTTCTTAACGTTCTCAACCTTCTTGATCTCATAATCAAGCTTAACTTTTCCCTCTTTCTTGAGACCTGACCACATAGCCTTGTAGAATGCGTCATAAGCCTTTACATAATCCTTGTAGTCAACATCGTACATATCGTCGACATAATCCTCAAGGCCGGCCTTGGGAACCTGAACTCCGATGAGCTTGTCTGTGTCACCCTTCTCAAGAGCGGCAAAGTAGCTCTTGATTGCTCCCTTTGCTCCGCCGCCTCCGCCGAGGAGTGCGATTAAGATTACGATCAGTACAAGTGCTGCAACAGCAACAGCGATGATACCGATGTTTGAATTCTTTGTTGTCTGTGCTGCAGTCTCGAGGACAGAGTTTCCTGCAGGTGCAGCATTTGATGTGCTTGAAGCATCAGATGAAGCAGTTTCTTCAGCCTGTGCGGGAGCTGAGTCAACTTTTGTTCCGCATTCGTTGCAGAATACTACGTCGTCCTCAAGCTGTGCCTTACAATTAGGACAAGTTTTCATTTTTTTTCTCCTTTAACCCTTTCATTTTTTCAATATATTAAATATATCGAATAACAAAATCTACAACAAACATTTTACAATCTATGCTCAATTATGTCAACTAATATACCGGCCAGTCCGTCGTGGTCATTATCGAAAGGCGTGATTATATCTGCTCTTTCTTTAAGCATTGGATTGCCGTTTATCATAGCGATGCCGTGGCCGGCAGCTTCTATCATGGATAAGTCATTCTGCTCATCCCCGGCAGCGTATGAATCGTTTATGTCTGTGCCCGTAAGAGCGCAAAAGTCCTTTACGGCAGCCCCTTTTCCTGATGAGGATGGGAATACCTCCAGGAGATATCTGTTTGATTTTACGCATGTGATATCCGGAAGCTTTGACATGATAAGGTCTGCAAATCCGTCAAGGTCATGTTCAAGGTCCGGGTCAATGCACAGAAACTTCGGAGGTCTTTTGGTCACACCCTCCGGAAAATCCGGCAGTACATTTATCGGCAGATGGATCGTGACTGTATAAAAGTCGGTCTCTTTACCTTTTCGCGGTGACAGTATATGAGAGTCATTATATGTGTGACAGTATATTCCGTTTTCTTTTGCAAGCATCCCGATTGTCTTTACCTCATCAAGAGGTATTGTTTTTTCGAGGAGGATTTTGTCTGTGACGGTATCGTATATCTGACCACCGTTAAAAGCTATGCCAAAAATATTTTTGCCAATCAGACCGTTGACGGCCATGACCTCTTTTACGGATGGGAGAGGTCTGCCGGATGATATGGCCAGGAGATTGCCGTCTGCAAGCCATCTGTCCAGAGCTTCTCTTGTTTTTGGCGAGATTTTTTTATCGGTTGTGAGCAGCGTACCGTCAAGGTCGCTGAAAAATATCTTATTCATTTTCTGTCTGTTTCTTTTTTAATCTTAAGTTATCAAGTACGTCTTCCGGTACGAACAGTTTGCCGTAGCCTGTGCCCATCTCGAGACCCGGCTTGACTACGCCGTGGTAATCGCTGCCACCGCTTATGGCCAGGTCGTATTCTTTGGCCAGGGCTTTTATTTCCCTCTCATCAGACGGAGCGTAAGTGCTGTAGATTGCTTCTATGCCTATGAGGCCGGCTTCTTTAAGCATTGATACAAGCTCGGATAACTGCTTCTTAGTCAGATGGTAGAGGACCGGGTGAGCGAGTACAGGTATACCACCGGATAAGAGGATCACCTTTACGGCTTCCCGTGGGTCTATTTTTTCTCTCGGGACATAGTATCTCGCATGATCGCCGATATAACGGTCAAAAGCTTCACGTATGCTTTTGACGTAACCGTGAGCAAATAAAAATTTTGCGTAGTGGGATCTTGTGATGACGGCACCGGGATCCGTTGCCTTAAGAGTTTCATATGATATGTCAATGCCTGCCTCACTTTGCAGCTTATCGCACATCTTCTGATTGCGCAGATCTCTTGATGCCCTGAAATCAGTGAGCCATTTTTGCAGGCTTTCGTTTTTATAATCGATATCGAGACCTACGATATGGACATCCTTGCCGTTATACCCCGTAGAAAGTTCGATACCGGGGATAACCTCGACATCTTTATCTTTCGCATATTCCATTGCTTCGGGGAGACCGTCTGTGCAGTCGTGATCTGTGAGTGCAAAAGCACGCAGATTTAATGACAGTGCTTTGTCAACCAGCTCGCTCGGAGTGAGGGAGCCGTCTGATTTTAATGAGTGAACATGTAAATCTACAGCTCTCATCAGTCTTCAAAACTTTCTTCTTCTGTTTCAGCCTGGTATGCAACCGTACGCTTTCTGGCCATCTCATCGTTTTCAAGATACTCATCGTATGTGGTAATCTTGTCGATGATGGTTCCGTTTGGCATGATTTCAATGATTCGGTTTGCAGTGGTTTCCACTACCTGATGATCTCGTGAGGAGAAAATCAGTACGCCTTTGAATTTCTTTAATCCTTCGTTTAAAGCGGTGATACTTTCCATATCCAAGTGGTCGGTAGGCTCGTCTAAGATTAGTACGTTTGATCCTTCAATCATCATTCGGGATAAAAGAACTCGTACTTTTTCACCACCGGATAATACGCGCATTTTCTTAACGCCGTCTTCGCCGGCAAATAACATTCTTCCAAGGAATCCACGAACATAGGTGGCATCTTTTACTTCTGAGAACTGTGTTAACCAGTCTACGATAATAAGGTCTGTATCGAAGATTTTGGTGTTGTCCTTCGGAAAGTAAGACTGAGATGTGGTAACACCCCATTTGTATTCTCCTTCATCCGGTTCCATTTCACCGGCTAAAATCTGGAACAATACGGTTTTTGCGGCCTCATTGGAACCTACAAATGCAACCTTATCTTCACGGTTTAATGTAAAGGAAATATCGTCGAGTACCTTTACGCCGTCAATGGTCTTGGATAAATGCTCCACGGTAAGTACTTCGTCACCGATTTCACGGTTTGGTCTGAAATCGATGTAAGGATACTTACGGCTAGATGGACGGATGTCATCAAGCTGAATCTTCTCTAATGCACGCTTACGGGAAGTCGCCTGCTTGGACTTAGAAGCGTTTGCGGAGAATCGCTGAATGAATTCCTGTA
>DFKO01000012.1:3489-4971 GCA_002373855.1 Lachnospiraceae bacterium UBA3643 | reverse complement strand
GTTGTTCTTATTTTGGGAATCATCATTATGATGATGATAGCTGCCAATAACTATGCGGATCATGATTACAGTGAGAAGGAAAAGAAAGAGGCAAATAAAAATCCTGAAGAAAATATGGCCGTGATAGATTCTTTACTTGAAAACGGAGAATATACGGAGTGCGACAGCTTTATAAAATCTCACGACATCATGGACTATGATGCCGAAGAGTACGATGACCTTGACGGATTTGCATATCTTCTTGATGATTATACGGAGTGCATTCAATATCTTGAGCAGTTAATCTATTGCGTTTACGGCGAGGATTACTGGGACTATTTTGATTTATACAACAAAGAATTTTGCATGTACATAGACTCATTTTATAATGCATATGAAACACGGCTGGACCACCCAAGCTGCGCAAAATACCGGGAAGAAATGATCGATATGGAATATGACCTGAGGACAGCCATGATGGTATATTTTAATATGACAGAGGAAGATGTTGTGGAATTTGTTTCTCTTTCAGAGGGCCAGAAGATGTTGAAGATTGAGGAAATCCTTGGCATTCAGGAGGTAAATGAAAATGAAGAATAATAAAGCCGCAAATATAATCTTGAATATTATAATAGTTGTTCTTTGCATATTCTGTTTCTTATCATTTATCTATATGACAGGTTCGTTTAAATATGCGAAAGAACAGGGAGAGAAAAAGTCTTCTGAAAGTGATCCGGGTGGAATAAATTATGAACTGGAACATGGTGCTTATGAACATGTGCTTAGTTCGTATTATACAAAGAGGCTTTACGATTATGAAGCACCGGAAGGATATGAGTATACCTATAAGATAGGCGAGTACTGCCATCTTACATTTATGTCAAAAATATATGAGGCACAAGGTGATGAGACGAAGATAAAACTCTGCGAAGAAAAAAGAGAAGCAGTGAAGGAAGAGCTCGACTCATATTCATATATTTCAGATGAAGTAGATGGGCTGTTTTCAGGAGATAAATAATCAACTGATACTATAAAGTAAAAAGGGAAAAACATGGGCGAATTAAAAGGTGTACATTACGACGCATTCATCAGCTACAGACACTGTGAGCTGGACAGCTTTGTGGCAGAGAGGCTTCACAGAAAACTTGAAAATTTCAAACTGCCAAAATCTGTCCGGAATAAAGTAAAGGACGGAAAGACAAAAATCTCAAGGGTATTCAGGGATGTGGATGAGCTTCCGCTTTCTGATAATCTTTCTGACCCTATCAGCAATGCCCTTGCCAATTCCGATTATCTGATTACAATCTGTTCTCCAAGATATCTTGAATCAAGATGGTGCATGAAGGAGATAGAGGAGTTTTTGCAGACTCATGACAGGGACCATGTCCTCGTGGTGCTTGCCGACGATGAGCCGTGCAATTCGTTTCCTAAGATTCTCATGTATTCCGAGATTACCCATACTGATGAAAACGGTAATACAGTCACAGAGAAAAAGGAACTTGA
>DFKO01000012.1:0-3346 GCA_002373855.1 Lachnospiraceae bacterium UBA3643 | reverse complement strand
GGGCTTAATTATGATGACCTTAGACAGCGTCACCGTGAGGAAAAGATAAGGAAGTATACAGCCATATACGGTGGCATTACTCTTGCAGTTCTTGGCATAGCTGTATTTGCATCTGTCATGCTGATTAAAATCAGCCGTCAGAACCAGCTTATCGAGAGCCAGTACGCAGAGCTTACGGACAGGTTTGCCGGTACCATGGCCCTTGCCGCAGACAAGCTGATGGGAGAGGGCAGACGTATGGATGCGATATATGCTCTCAGAAGCGTGCTCCCCGATAATACGGATACTCCATACAACCCTGATGTGTTGAGACGTTTGTACAGCTGTCTCAATGTATATGGCGGTGGAGATCAGTATGCACCGGTGATGGCTTACGGCATGGATTCCATGATTAGCGGATTCAGTGTTTCGCCAAACGGAGAATATCTATTAATCAACGACAACCTCAAAATTTGTGTTTATGAGATTGAATCAGGTGATCTTATCTGGACAAAAGAAGGAAATGACAAATATTCATTTGACATATTCTATGCAGGCTTTGTCGGCAACGACGGACTGATTGTTTTTGAGGGAGGCGAAGCCTATTATACGACATTAAAAAAGGACGAGAAGCTTGTAGAGTACGACTGGGATGACCCATCATATTATCTTTTCTCCGAAGCATCAAGTGACGACGCAGCAGTTGTATTTGCCAATGATGTTATTCACGGAGTAGGAGAAGACGGAGAAATTCTTTTCGAGATAGATCCTGCAAAGTATTATAAAACAGATAAGGTTTATATATCTGATGCGGAAGTTTATGGAGACATGTTCGCAATGACATTCACTGATGAGGATAGTTATTACGTGTATGTCGGAGATATTCATACAGGAGAGAAGATAATCTCTCTTTTTGACTATGCTTTGGCAGAGGCAACTGTAGAACTGACAGAGGATTATATTTATATCGCTGTTTCCGGGTATACTGATGATTCATTTAATTTAAGCACAGAATTCTACAAGATTGATATTACAAACGGTACAACTATGTGGATTCAGAAGATGGATGCATTTATGACCCATGATATTATGATTGATGAGGATTATGTATACATCTATGATATGTATTCCGTATACGTTTTTGAGAAGAAATATGGTACAAAAGAGAACAGCTTTAATACCAGTGAGATTATAGATTCATGCTGGCTTTGTGATAATTGCCTGTATTATCTTCTGGCTGATGGCAGTGTTCATATATGCGATTATCAGTCTAATTATGAGAATTATGATTTTTATACATTTGCTCCCACAGAATTTATTGCCCAGTCCCAGTATGTAAACGGCGAGCTGCTGATTCTTTTCTCGATGTCGAATGACGTAATCAGATACAGCATGGAGAAGGGACCTGATGTAAAAATCCTTAACGAAGAAGTCGATTATGATTACCAGGATTACGAAATGGTTGTTGATGAAGTTAGTGATATCGAGGGCGTAAACATCGGTCTTGTTGAAAATGCATTTTATTCCGATGATGAGAAATATATACTTGTTGCAAACAGCAACCGTACAGTTCAGATAATCGATTCTGACAAAGAAGAAGTCATCTCAAACCTTGAAGTTGAAAATGCGGATTTTATTTCATTCGAGTATTATGATACGACTGAAGGCTACATCATAGGTACTTACTATGAGTCGTATATACTTGACGACAACTTTGATATTATCTGCGAGACAACAAAGGTGTATACAGAGAAAAAGGATAACCTGATTATGTATGCATATCTTTCATACATAAAAGCACCTTTCTATTCATATGAAGAGATTATCGCAATGGCCGATGAGTATCTCGGTGATTATGAACCGGACGAGGCTACAAAGCTCAAGTACAATATGCAGTAAAAATAGGAGAGACAAACGTGTCTGCTGATAACAGAAAAACATCAAAGATTATAATAATAGTTATTTCAGTGTTTGCCGTCATTGCAGTCGGAATATTGGGATTTACAGCTTATAGAAAATTTTTCGATTCCGCATATCAGAAGATGGACGACGGATTCAGAGTCAAGATGCTCGTGGTGGGAGACAGTATAGGATACGGAGCGGGAGCTTCAGATACCGACCACTACTGGTCAAATCTTGTTTCGTATTATGTTCAGGATCATTACGGAAGTCCTGTTACAATGGTTAATGTTTCCCTTGGCGGCAATACGTCTTATGCAGGATATGTGAGGACTCTCACCCCTGACGAGGACAGGGTATACGACCTGGTATTTATATGCTTTGGAGCCAATGACAGACTTGAGGATCTCGGTCTTCACTATGAGACTGTCATTCGTGCCATTAAGAGTATGTATCCCAGGGCATCGATTGTGCCTGTCCTCCAGTCATGCCTTTATAAAGAGCCGGAAAAGATCGCGGTGATTAAAGAACTGGCAGAGTATTACGGCCTGCCCCTTGTAGATACAGTCACGCCCTGTGAGGCAGAATATGAGAAATATACCGAGGACGGCACCCATCCAAATGATGCCGGATATCAGGTATTCTTTGAGGAGATAATGAAAGTCATAGAGCCCAGAGTAGAGGAGCGGTACGGACTAGACCCTGAAGTTCCCAAACCTCTCTATGAAGAGTGCAGTGTATTTGATACCTTTAATTACATTCCCGCAAGCGAGTTTAAGAGGGAAGGCAATACCTTTAGCATAGAACTCTCTATTGATGCAAAAGTCATGGGTATTGATTATGATATTTATGACGGGACCAATTACAGCAAGATCTATATTGACGGTGAGGGCTATATTGTGCTGGATCGTACAAACTCCAGTGGTATAGTTCAGCGTCACATATTTATTGTTAATAACTGGAAAGCCGGGGAGAATGTGACTATAGAAAAAGAACTTGCCATAGTCTTCCCTGATACCGAGGCCGGTACTGCCCAGGCAGATACCTTCCGGGGGATTACATTCAGCGGTGTGGAGCTCACCGGCAGGGGAGATGATTAACCCGTATTGCGTTTGATACGCTGTTATATTATAATGTGATTTTGGTGGCGAAAGTATGAGATGCCACTTTTTAATAAGAAAGGATAGGTTATAAAAATGAGCGAAAGCACGAAAAAATCCGGCGGAAACAAGTGGACATGTGCCGCTATTCCCGCACTTTTACTTCACTGTAGTATAGGTACTGTTTATTGCTGGGGTACATTCTCAAAGGAAATCGGAGAATATATCTACGGCGCAGAGAATTTCCAGGCACATGCAACAGCTGTACAGTGGGCGTTCTCCCTTGCAATCTTCTTCCTCGGCATGTCAGCAGCATTCCTTGGCGACGTTGTTGAGAAGGATATTCATAAGTCTTCGCTCATCGCTAC
>DFKO01000233.1 GCA_002373855.1 Lachnospiraceae bacterium UBA3643 | reverse complement strand
GACGGATGGTTTGGCAACAGGTATGATGACAACAGGGCCCTCGGAGACTGGTTTGTAAATGAGGAAAAGATTAAGGGCGGCCTTAAATACCTGGTAGATGAGGTAAATAAGCTTGGCATGAAATTCGGTATATGGTTTGAGCCCGAGATGATATCCCCTGACTCAGACCTTTACAGAGAGCATCCCGACTGGGCAATTGCAATTCCCGGAAGGACGGCGGGCCTTTGCAGAAACCAGTATGTCCTCGATATCACGAGGGATGAGATAAGAGATTATATAGTAGAGAGAGTATGCGATATACTGTCGTCTGCAAATATTGAATATGTGAAATGGGATATGAACAGGCAGCTTGCGGACCTGGGATCTAAAAATCTGCCGGCAGACCGGATGGGAGAACTGTCCCATAGATATACGCTGGCAGTGTATGACATGCAGGAGAGGATACTTGAGAGATTCCCTGATCTCCTCCTTGAAAACTGCTCAGGCGGAGGGGCTAGATTTGATCCGGGTATGCTCTACTACAGTCCTCAGATATGGTGCTCGGATGATACGGATGCCATCGAGAGATTAAAGATCCAGGAGGGTACAGCACTTCTTTATCCCTTATCTACGATGGGAGCCCATGTATCGGTATGTCCAAACCATACGGTAGGCAGAAATACTCCCTTTGAGACAAGGGGATATGTAGCCCTCGCAGGTACCTTTGGATACGAGCTTGATGTGACAAAACTATCCGATGAGGACAAGGCGATGATACCCGGCCAGTGCAAAATGTATCATAAGTACAGAGACCTGGTGACTATGGGCGACTACTACAGGATAGCTTCATACAGTGACAATGGATATTTTGATGCATATATGACTGTCTCAAAGGACAGGAGAGAGGCACTCCTTACATTTGTCCAGGTGATGAACAGGCCAAATGTCCACTCAAGGATCATCAGACTTAAGGGCCTTGACCCGGATGCAAAGTATCTAATAAAGAAGTTTAACATGGAGACAGGGGAGGACGAGGTATACCTGTCATATATGGACAAACCTTTATCGGGAGAGACTCTGATGAGCGGCGGAATCGTTATCGAGAATCTGTGGGGCGACAACCGGGGACTCCTGCTTCATATCGTTAAGGCATAGAATACCTTGACTTAATATTAAACATAATATATTATTGCGTTGTAATAAATTTGAAACATTTTGGAAAGGATTTGTAATTTCTTACCGGGTGACAAATTAATGCAACGCAATTTTTTTACTTTAATAAAGAGAATAGGAGTTCCCGCCGTGATGGGCGTCCTGGTCATCGCGAGCCTCACGGGATGCGGCAACAGATTAAAGACGCTGCCCGCCGTATCTACGGATAATATCACGACTCCCGTAGCAGGTAAAAACGGTGAGGAGTATATCTCCCCTGAGAATCAGGCTATCATAAGTGCTGTCAGCAGCTATGAAACAGTATTTGGAAACCTTGAGAGTATCAGCATCTATGACAGAAAGGATAATGTCAGGACAAAGGAAAATGCCACCATCTATGCAAAGGCAGTTACCAATCTGGCTTATGCCACATATACATATTACCTTAAGTGCGACATGCTCTATGACAGGGATGTAAAGGCATGGACCGTATCGGCAGTATCCTATGATGAGAACAATCCTTTTAATATGGATGTGACCCTCACATATGATACTGATATTATTAAAGAAGATATTATAGCCAATGAGTACTCGTTTTACTTTAGCGATGTCGAGACGTATGTAAAGCCCGACAGTATAGACGAGGTGACGATAAACAGCATCTCATGCAATACGATAGATGAGTACAGGGCAGGCAGCTATTATGACATAACATTTACCTTAAAGGACGGATATTATTATTACGACTGTGAAGGTAAAGTTACTTATATATATTACAGACCTGACTATTACGGCGAGGAGTGCATCAATTACTACGGATGCGAGGCGACATTAACGAGCAGATATGTGGACCCGGATACAAAGGTGAGGCTGTCCGATTCATCGATGCTCCAGGATCTCCTCGACTACGGATATGAGATAGGCAGTGATGATTATAAATCCCTGATCGTATCGGATCTCATCGAATCATATACATTTGATGAGCCGGTCTATACAGATACGGACTGTACGAGGCATATGTCCCTGGTGCTCGGCGCCACAGAGGGAGTCATGATGAATTATGATATCGAGTATAGGTATGTCTACAGTGACGGAGCCTGGTCGATCGATTACATAAATGCGTACAGGGCAGAGGAGAGCTACACCATCACAGAGGACTTTTACGGTGATTATGAGGGACCCGTGGTAGTCGGTGAAGAAGAGGTCGGTATCATCAAGATCGCCATAGAGGATTACGATCCGGAGGAAAATAAATTTACCGGATATGTCCAATACACTAAGGATAATGATTTCTCCACGGCGGAGGTCGTATCGTTTACCGGCAAGTATGTAGGCTATGACTGGCAGGTATCCCTTGATTTTGAAAAGAAGATCACGTTTTCGGGGTACATCGGTAAAAAGACGATATCTCTGTATATAGATCCCAATGACGGTGTATTAAAGACAGAGACAAAAGACTCGGCCAATATAGACGTCTGGAAACAGTAAATCTATTTCTTGAATGAGAATGTATTATAAGGTATAATTAACTCTTGATCGGGAAACCGGTCAGGGAGAAAATGGGATATTTGAAAAAAGGAGAAAAAAGATGAAGAAAAAGTTGATGGTGGCTTTGGCAGCTGTCATGGCTGCATGTGCACTCACAGCATGCGGAAACCCTCTTAAGTCACTTCCTGAAGTAGGCAGCGACAACCTGGTTGATCTCGTCGATGAGAATGAGGACAAGAATCAGGCTGCAGCAGCTATCCTCAAGAAGATCAAGAAGGATGAACTCGCTATCGGTGATGTTGAGGAAGTAACTGTTTATGACAGAAAGGACGATGAGGACGGCAAGGAAAAGTCTGATGTCTATGTACAGATCACATCAGAGTCAGACATGGCTTCATATACAACATACTATGTGTTTACAATGAAGTATGACAGCGATTCAAAAGACTGGGAAGTAAAGAAGTACGAAGCAGATGAAGATGAAGAGATCCAGGTTGAGTTTACATCAGGTATGGACGATGAGGACATCCTCGATGATATCATCAACAAGGAATATTCAATCTATGTGGAAGATGAGGAAGGCAATTACTACTACCTCTATCCTACAACAGACACTGTGAGCGATTTTACAGTATCTGAACCGGCGATAACTGTTGATTCATCAGAGCATCTTCTGATCGACTATGATGTGACCATGACTATCACTTCAGGAATGTACTTCTACTCTGTAGAGGGTACAGTTGAGTACTCATTCTGGATTGACGACGGATCAGAGGACCTCTACTTTAACTATGGTGATTACAGCCTCGTGAGCAGAGAGATCGATCCTGAGATTGGTGATGCACTTTCAGACGAGCAGATGCTCACAGACTTTGACAGCTGTGAGTTTACGATCGGATCAGACGGATATGTTGTATCATCAGCAGATTTTGTTGATTACTATTTCGAGGAAATATATTTTGGCTCAAGTTATGCAGGCAGATACCTTTACTACACAATAGAGGTTATTGACGGTGTTGAGTCTGAGTACTACGCTTATCTTTACTATGATTATGATGGAAGCACATACTCACTTGACAGGTACTCTTGCTACAATTCCTCAAATTGGGACTATTCTTCTAGCAATAATTACAGTAACTATGCCACATATACGGATGATGTTCTTGGAACATGGTCAGGTGCTTATATAGAAAGTTATTATAATGATGACGGACAGAAGATAGCGACAATAGATTTGGCAATCGAAGATTACAGCAACAATCAGGGATATATCTACGGTACAGCAACTATTACAGAGATTGAGTCGGGAGAGACAACTGAGGAGAGTTTTGAAGGATATTATACTTCTGGCGGATATCTTTATATTAGTTTTGACGACACAGTGTATATTTACTTTGATAATCAGAAGCATTACGAGTATTTATATTCAATGTATCTGTATCCTCAGAACGACGGAAGCCTCGGATATGAGGGATCATATGAGTCTTGCACATTAACAAGACAATAATACCGTTACATGAGTTTATTAAGGGACCGGTTAATATGCCGGTCCCTTTTTACTTTATAAAAACAGTTAATAAAACATTACTTTTTAAGTAATCGATACTTTATTTTAAGTTAATATTTTATTATAATTAAGTGTGTTTACAGGGAAAATTATTAGTAAATTTTTCCTATTTTGTTAGCACATGTAATCGGTGTATTTTGAATTGGAGGTTATTGTATGACGCCTGCTGTGATGAAGGAAGAGATCAGAAGGGAACTGACAGAGAATATCATCCCCTTCTGGAAGAGTTTAAGGGATAACGAGTACGGAGGCTACTACGGTTATCTTGACTATGACTTAAAGCTTGATAAGAAAGCGGTCAAGGGATGTATATTAAATAACCGTATCACATGGTTTTTCTCAAATGCCTATATGGCACTGGGAGATGAGAGCCTGCTTGA
>DFKO01000111.1 GCA_002373855.1 Lachnospiraceae bacterium UBA3643 | reverse complement strand
TTCATTGCTGTTAAATTGTGCTGTACTACCATAGTTTTTTCCTCCTTGAAATTAGTAGTGGGGTGTCATCCTTGACACCGGTTATTATGTAATTGTGCTTTGAAAATTTTCATTTTCTCCGCTTGTATTATATATATCGGACAATAAACCCGATACTTAATACCTGAATTATAAAATTTTTAACAAAATTTTATTTTTTACTGTCCATGAGCTGGGGATCAACAAAGTTCATCTTGTTCATGGCATTGTAATAATTGGTTGCGACTCTCGATGAAGTCTTACTGTTATTATACTCTTTTTTCTGTCTTTTAAAAGCATTTTCAACCCTTGTTTTAGTTCTTTGTTCAAGTGCCATAAGGGATGTGCTTTTATTTGTGACATTTGCTATACCGGACTTTATCTGATCTATATATGATGAATATTTACCCATCTGTGACTTCAGATCATCCTTAATCCTGTCAAATACCGCCGTGAATCCTTCATCATTCTGATTCAGTTTCTCTATGATATCCGACTTCTCATCGACTATGGCATCAAATGCATCCCAGTCGATTTTGTCTTCAGATACAACTGTCTGCTGTTTTTCAGTGAGTTTGGTCAGCTCATCCAGCATATTTTCTTTTGCTTTCAGCCCCTCTATCAGAGAGTTTAAATACTGTTCCATACCGTATCCTCTACTGTTCAGAGCCTTTAGCTTTCTTCATGACTTCTTTCCAGTTATCTCTCATGGAACGGAGATGCATTACTATCTCCTCCATGATTTCCTTATCCTTGGTTGCCATACATTCATGGAGACGTCTCTCCAGATAAATGTAAATTCTGTCAAAATCATTTGCCACAGGATACTTAAAATTAAGAGTAGTTCTGAATTCTGTGATTATTTTCTGAACCTTGACAATATTTACATGTGCCTTCTCTATTTCCTTATTCTCCATTGCTGTGATCGCAATATTTCCAAATTTAATGGCACCTTCATAAAGCATCAGAGTCAGCTCCGCCGGGGAAGCTGTCATCACCTTATTATTGGCATACTGAGCATATGGATTTCTTGTCATTACTTATATCACTCCTATTGTCCGAAATATGAGCCTACGGCACTCTGTTTTGAATTAATGGATGAGAGCAGTTTTTCCATTGATGCAAACTTCTTATAATACTTATCCTCGATGTCCTTAAGTTTCTGCTCAAGGTCTGATACTTTTTTCTCCCAGTCCTTCTGTTCGGTCGCAAGTTCTTTATCATTGTAAACCTTATAAATACTACTCAAAGATGAAGAACCCATCTTAGCATATAAATCATTATAGAGATTATTTGCAAATCCTGTGAAGAACTCCATTACTTTGTCAGGGTCTGACGCAATCATAGACTTAAGCTTATCATCCTTAGCTGCTGATACTTCATCATCCTTATCGCCATCAATATGAAGGGCATATCTCTCATTCTTTTCTGCCTCAAAATATCCTGCTGTTGAGATACCGAAATCAGACAGATAAACCTTTTCTCCGTTTATTTCTACGCCTTTAAGTGTCGCGTTGTTCATTGCATCCATGACATCATAGAGTTTACTATCTTTACGGAGTATGGAATCCTTAATCTTGGTTTCCCACTCATCTATCTCTTTCTCGGTCATCTGCTCCTTCTGCTCATCTGAAAGAGGATCATACTTCTTGGCCGATTCAGCATTATAATACTTGCTCATCTCATTTACGAGATCATTGTATTCCGAGAGCATCTTCTTAATAGTATCATACATACCATCATAGTCCGTTGAAGTCGTTACAGATATCTTCTCGTTAGTATCTGTAGGAAGAGCATTGATTGTATATGTAGCACCATTTATTGTAAATGTATTTGTGTTTGATTCAAACTCTGCTCCGTTAAGGATAAGCTTTGCTTTTGATCCGTCAATCTTTGATGCTGCCCCTGTCGTAATCTTTGAATCTTCATCTGCTGTCGCATTGAATGTATCAATCTGCTTCTTTGATGCAAGACCAAGCTTTGCAAGGGTCTCAACGCTGTCTGATGTTACAGAGAAGTCACTGTCTGTGCCCGATGTCTTGGCACTGAGGAACAGACGTTTATTAGAAGCATCAAAGTTAGCATTTATGCCCTGCTTTGAAAATGCTTTAACAAGGTCATCCATTGTATTAACAACAGTAACATTCTCATCAGATGATTCGCCACCTATCTGGAAAGTAGCTTCTTTTCCATCATTTGGAGCAAATTTAATCTGCTGGCCTTCCTGGATGCCAAGCTTTTCTACCAGATTATCTGATCCTGATGAGATATTCTTAATTGTTCCACCTGTTAAATATGCCGCTGATGCAGTAGATTTAATCTGAGCTGTCTGAACGCCGTCTACAGAACCACTGCCCGCAACTACAGAGAGGGCACTGTTTGATGTAGTGACCTTTTTCTGTCTGTATGCACCTGACATTCTGTTTGTCGACAGAGTCTTTGAATAGAAGCTATAAATTTTGGAGTTCATCCCCTGCCATGCACTCTGGGTCCATTTGTTGAGCTGAAGATTATTTTTAGCCTTCTGAATATTCTGAGTTGTCGTTGAGGTATAAGCCTTGATGATACTTTCTGTATCAAGGCCTGAGTTCATACCCGTGATTCTGACCATATCTCTTGACATAAGCCTCTCCTCCTATCTCTTCTCATCTACCATGAGGCCTGACATCTCCCACATACGTGCGAGCATATCAAGCATTTTCTCAGGGGGCAGTTCCTTTATTACTTCCTTAGTCTTCTTGTCCACCATCTTAATGGTGATCCTGTTTGTCTTTTCGTGAATACCAAACTCCGCCTCTACGTTTGTAGCCTTCTTGCTGAGCTCCTTCATGGCCTGTCTCATCATTTCCTGATTAAACTTCTCGCCATTTTCGCCTTTGTTTTCCCCTTCTTCAGTCTGGGCTTTTGATACAGATAACGTCTTGTTATCTACCTGAGGCGCATTTACCTCTACCTGACCTTCCGTGGTCTCTACGGGCTTTACTGTCTCAACAGATTTTACGGCATTAGCCTGGTAAGTCATTGCACTGCTGATTGGTTCAATTGCTGCCATTTTTGTCACCTCCGTGTGAATTTGTTTATAATGAAAATACAGTTACAAATTTGGTACACAAACAGACCATAAACTATGGTCTATTATAATTATCGGCAGGATGAATTAAAACTTTAACACCCTGCCGTAAAATTTTTGAGAATTTTCTGTTTTAAGAGCATTTTATCCGAAAAGTTTCTTAAATGCATCCGGATCGGGCTTGCTCATAGCCTCTTTATTGGCTTCCTGAATCTGGATATACACTTCCTTACGATATATGGGCACTTCCTTTGGTGCGGCAATACCGATTTTCACCTGATCACCCTTTACTTCAAGGACAGTTACCTCTATATCATTATTGATAACTATAGCTTCGCCTTTTTTTCTTGATAATGCCAGCATATTACTTACCCTCCATTTCTTCTTTTCTCTTACGGAGGATCTCGTAAATCTCAAATTTAACGGGATAATCCTGGTCTACGATGAGCTGACAGGCCTTCTTCTCAGGCACATTAATAATGATGGGCGCCTTTAAATTTACTGTCATCTTTGTAATATCAGAGGGAACAGTGATGGTAACCAGTACGAGTATATCGTCTATACCACCGATTGTGGCCAGGAGATCATCATTAACCTCCGGGTCGTAATCCTCCTTAACAGTGAGAGGATCAACAACAGGGATTGCAAAGTTAGGCTCCTGCATTGACTGCATCCATCTGATGCCTCCCTGATTTCCCGCCTCTGCGTCATGAATAAGGGCAAAATCTGTTAACTCCGGAAAACCTACTATACCCTTGGGGAAATGTATCATACGATCGTCCCCTATGGTCACTTCTCCGAATATCCTTGTATTTATTGTCATCTCCGTAACCTCCTGAATACTTTTATTTGCATAACTGTATTTATTATATCAAAAAACACGCGGATTATAAATAATTAAGCAATGTTTCTTTAATCATATCGCTGGTAGCCATGAGGGCTGCCTGGTAGGATACCTGGGCGCTCGAGAGCTGTACGGCTACCTCTGTAGCATCGGCGTCCTCATTCTCTGACTGGAGAGTCTTGAATGTGGTTGTCTGATCCTCAAGTCTGTTTGATATCAGTTCCAGTCTCGATGACCTGTTTCCTATCGTTGTAAGCGATGCATTGATCGTATCAAGATGTCCCTGCATGCTTGTGATATATTTTGAGAATGTCTTCTGGAGCTGGTCTTTCATAAGAGTCACTGCTTTTTCGGCTGCATCCAGGTCTGCCTTTATGTCTTTTATCTGAGCCTCTGTATATGTCTCAGTATCCTTGGACATTTCCTTTAGCTTATCTCTGGTCGCTTCCACCTCAGTTAAGTTATTGGCCAGGTTGATTATCTCGTCTACATCACGGCCTACATCGTGGATATAAACCTCGCCTGCTACCGTATTAACCCTGACATTTTGGTTAAATCCAACCTGATATTCAATGGGCTGATCTGACAGGCCTCTCTGGAATACATCAAATATATTATCTCCGTCCTCGGACTGCTGATTGTATTTAATGGTCTCGGCCGGTGTCTTTGTTGTGTCAGTCTTCTGACATGCAAAATAATGCTCGGGTCTTAAGTCTCCGTTCTTCCAGTTATTCTTGTTATATCCGAGAGTTATGTTTGCATCACCGTTTTTGATCGCATCATATAATGATTTTGAGAGGAGTACCTCGCCTGTCTCAGGCAGGAGTATCATCTTGTTATCAGTCGTGGTAGCAATTTCTTTATATGCCGCGTCAACAGCAGCGCCTGTTGCCGTATCCGTATCATACATTATCTGATTGCCTGACGCATCCCTTATAGGACCTGACCAGTCCTCTTTATTTAAACCCGATGACCATGATGCAGTACCAAGATTATCATACGAAAGTCTGATCCTGAAATATTCATTTGATGTGATATCCGTCTCAGCCATCTGGGCACCGCCGTCATAATTAGTCTCCGTAATATCGAGTAGCTCATTGCCGGTAGCAGAGCTGATAGTGCTGACATATGTCATCTTGTCAATATCATCGCCTTTAAAAGACTCCCAGATATGATAATTTTCTGTCGCATTTTCAGTAAAGGTCAGTGGAGTATCTGTCCTGTATCCTGTGAACAGAAATCTGCCCGCATAATCGGCATTACCTGTTGCGTATACTTCATCTCTGAGCTCTTTTAATGAATCGATGATGATCTTGCGGTCGTCTGTTGTGAGTGTATCATTTGAGCCCTTCTCGCACTTTTCGATCATATCCTTTACGACGGATATGGTAGTCTTTACAGAGCTCTCTGTTATCTCAAGCCAGCTCTTTGCATCAGGTGCGTTTTTCTTGCTAAACTGGGTCACCTGGCTCACATCGCTTCTAAGCCTCAGTGCTCTGATAGCTGTTACAGGGTCCTCCGAAGGCTTATTTATCTTCTTACCTGTTGTGAGCTGGGTAGTCAGACTGTCCTGGAGCACCTTGTTTTTATTTATATTTGTAAGGGAGTTGTTCTGCATTACTTTATTTGTAATTCTCATACTGCTGCCTCCTGCCTGTTATTTTATCGCTTATACTCCGGTCTCTCTGATCAGTCTGTCGTATACTTCTGCCAGAACCGATATCATCTTTGAAGCCAGATTGTACTGCTGCTGATACTTTGTTAAATTAACCGCTTCCTCATCGTTGTCGACACCGCTCACCGACAGACGCTGGTTTTCTATGGATGTCTTCTGTACCTTATAACTTGTTGTAAAGTCACTTGCTCTCTGAGTATTTAAGGATACATCCGAAAGCATACATACAAGGTACTGATCTGCCGAGCATCCTCTGAAGCTCATTACATTTGAATTGGTCTTTAAATCAATAAGCTTTGTTACTATATCATTGTCGCTGACGCCGGAATGTTGCTCTGTCCTGGTTGCAAGCTTTGATGCGTCCTTAAGGAGTTCATCCGCTATGACAAAGTTGCCTGCCGTCAGCTGGTAATAGCTGTCATCGGTATTTTTAACTGTAATATTGCCGGGACCGCTCACCGGTACGGTAAAGTCAAGTTCCTTACCTGTTACCACATTGTCTCCCTTAAAGAGATCTATACCCTGCTTTCCGTCATCCTGCACACCCTGTCTCAAGATACCGTTAAATGCCGTTGAGAACTTTCTCACCCACTCATTCATCTGAGAGAGATAATACGGTATACCCTGATATGATATGGACGGTCCGACCTGGGCACTCATGCTCCTGGTCGCTGCAGCCTGGGACAGCTGATTAGACCCGTTCTTTGCTTTATCAAGAGTAAATGTATATGTGCATTTTCCTGTAGATTCGTCGTAATTGTATTCCCAGTCGTCGAAATAATAATTATTATTTCCAATCGTGATCTCACCGCCGGAAACCGTCAGGTTGAGTTTGGTCATATCTATGAGGTAATCCTTGTCTACAGTGACCTCTACAGTCTGGGCTGCCACATTCACATTTGTGACAATGCCTGCAAAGCCTTCTGCATTGTTACCGTCTCTCATAGCTACCAGACCGCCGAGCTTACCGCCTACAGATGCGGCATACATATTGAGCTCATCACCCTTTGTATGATAATCTGCCGGCTCCCAATTTTCATCTCCCGTAAAATATACGTCATAGAGTCCGTCTATATCCGACTGGTTTACTGCCTCATCATTTGCCCTGGGCACACATGTCAGTGTCTTGTAATAGTTACCGTCTACAATTGACTGGCCGCATATCTTTACGAGATATCTCGTACCGCCGGTGTCTCTCGATGTATCATTATTATCAATAATCGGTGTTTCCTTGACCTCGACACTTGCTATCTCCGAGAGCTCATCAATGAGCACATCCCTCTGGTCCCTTAGTTCATTGGCCATAGCACCGGAGTTCATCTCGATTACATTTATCTGCTTGTTTAATGAAGCAACCTCTTCCGCTATAGCGTTTATTCTGTCTATGTTAACCTTGATCTCCTGGTTTACATCACTCTGCATCTTTCTCAGATTGCTGTACATATCGTTGAAATATGTAGTCACATTATTGGCGTAACCGATCATCTGGCTGCGCACTGTGTTGTCACCGGGATTTTTTGATAGTTCCTGAACTGTATTGTAGAATTCACTGAATATGGTATTGAAACCTTTTATGGAATCATCATCACAGTAATATTCCTCGATGCATGACATATAATATCTCTTTGAATCATACTCACCGAGTTTACTGTTGTTTGCCCAATATTTCTCATCATAAAAACTGTCGCGTACTCTTTCGATCGACAGTGTCTCAACTCCGGCTCCCACGCATCCGTATGTGGTAAATGATCTGATGGCATCTGCTGCCTGTGTAGACACAACCTGACGGCTGTATCCCTTTGTCTCAGCATTTGACACATTGTTGGCTGTAGTATTAAGTGCAGCCTGTGATGCCTGAAGTCCCGTATATGCTGTATTTAATCCCAAAAAAGTAGATGACATAGCCTTCTCCTGATTCGTATGCCACATCCTTTTGGCCTAAAGGCTCGTCCATGAGCCCCGTAAATCACTTGCTGAAATATATATCGGACAAAGTTTCTGATTATTTTAGTCTTTAGGTTCCGAGAGTATTGAT
>DFKO01000187.1 GCA_002373855.1 Lachnospiraceae bacterium UBA3643 | reverse complement strand
TCATACGGCCTGTGACAAAAGATTCGTCCTGATGATTAACTTCCTCTACGAGTACCTCGGCCTCCGTTCCTTCAAGTCCGGCTGTACTCTTTCTGGCATTTTCCTGAACCCTCTCGAGTACTTTATCAAAACCTTTCTGAATCTCTTCATCAGTAAGGACCTGGGGCATTGATGCTGCCGGTGTACCTGTACGTCTGGAGTAAATAAAAGTAAATGCATTATCGTAACCGACTTCATCCACAAGGGATGCTGTCATATCGATATCTTCCATGGTCTCGCCGGGAAATCCGATGATGAGATCTGTAGTTAATGCAAGATCCGGCATGGCATCACGGAGTTTTCTTACAAGGGCAAGATATTCCTCTCTTGTATAATTTCTGTTCATCGCCTTTAGTACACGGCTCGATCCTGACTGGGCCGGAAGATGGAGATGTCTGCATATCTTCTTTGAATTTTTCATGACTTCTATCAGCTCATCCGAAAGATCCTTTGGATGGCTTGTCATGAAGCGTATTCTCTTTAAGCCCTCTATCTCTTCTACTTTCTGTAATAATTTTGCAAAAGTAATATCTTCATCAAGACCTCTTCCGTATGAGTTTACATTCTGGCCAAGGAGCATTACCTCGACTACTCCGTCTTTTACGAGATTCTTTATCTCATCGATTATTTCTTTGGAAGCTCTGCTCCGCTCTCTGCCCCTTACGTATGGCACTATACAGTATGTACAGAAATTATTACATCCAAACATTATATTGACGCCGGATTTAAAAGGATATTTTCGTCTTACAGGCAATGCCTCAACGATCTTGTCTGTATCTTTCCAGATATCAATGATCATATCCTTTACGTTATTTATCACATTTTCAAGGGTATGGAATAACAGCTCGGCAAACTTATAGATATTATGTGTGCCGAATATCAGATTGACACCACGATAGCTTGTCTGAATCTTTTCGATGACGGACTGCTCCTGCATCATGCATCCGCAGAGAGTGATTATCTTGTATGGATTTCTTTTTTTCATGCCAAGGAGAGTTCCGAGCCTGCCGTATACTCTTTTGTTGGCATTATCCCTGACAGTACAGGTATTGTATAATACAAAGTCGGCATTCTCATCTTCCGTCTCGGTAAAGCCGACTTTATAGAGGATTCCGAGGAGTTTCTCCGAATCTCTTGCATTCATCTGGCACCCGAATGTAGTCACACACGCTGTCGGTTTATGACCGATCATTTTTTCGTATGATGAGAGCAAAAGTGATGCTTTTTTTATATACTCAAGCTGTAATTCTTTTTCCTGTTCTGATGAAATAGCGTTTTCGTTTGTCTTTATAATCTCGGGCATATTTATTACCTTATCTGTCCGTTTCCTTTAATCTGATATTTATATGTGGTCATTTCTTTAAGACCCATAGGGCCTCTTGCATGAAGCTTCTGGGTTGATATACCGATCTCTGCCCCCAGACCAAATTCAAATCCGTCAGTAAACCTCGTTGAAACATTATGATAAACACATGCAGAGTCAACCAGTTTCAGGAATTTCTCAGCAGCCTCCTTGTTTTCGGTGATGATGCATTCGCTGTGCTTTGTGGAATGCTTATTGATATGATCAATGGCTTCCTCTACGCTGCCGACAGTCTTTACCGAGATAATGAGATCAAGATATTCTTTATAAAAATCTTCATCTGTCGCTTTATCACAGTCCATTATAAGTGCAGCATTTTCGTCGCCTCTTATCTCAACATCCTTTTCCTTAAGAGCAGCTGCCAGTTTCTTTAATAAATCATCACTGACATCCTTATGGATGACAAGGCTCTCGCAGGCATTGCATACACCGATACGCTGGGTCTTGGCATTGATTACGATGGGGATTACTTTTTCGGGATCTGCATCTATATCAATATAAATATGGCAGTTTCCGGCGCCTGTCTCAATTACAGGGATATTTGACTCAGCGCAGACTGTCTGGATGAGTTTCGCTGTGCCTCTCGGTATGAGCACATCTACATATTCCTTCATCTTCATGAATTGCTTTGTCACTTCTCTGTCCGTATTTTCAATGAGACTTATTACATTAGGATTAACGCCTTCGCCGGACAAAGTATCCCTGATCACATTTGTAATGGCGGTATTTGAGTGGATAGCATCTGAACCGCCCTTAAGGATGACTACATTTCCGCTCTTAAATGTGAGAGCAAAAGCATCAGCAGTCACATTAGGTCTCGATTCATAAATAATACCTATTACACCGAGGGGTACCCTGACTTTGTCTATATGCATACCGTTAGGTCTGTCAAATGATTCGAGTATCTCACCTACAGGATCATCAAGATCGGCAACCTGCCTCAGTCCTTCTGCTATACCTTCTATACGTTCGCCCGTCAGTTTTAATCTATCAAGGAGTCCGGCGCTCATATTTTTTGACACACCGTTTTCGTAATCGATCTTATTCTCCGCAATTATATAATCGGATTTTTTCACTAAATTATCTGCCGCTTTTCTGAGGATATCGTTCTTTTTTTCTGTTGTGAGAACGATCATGTTTGACTTTGCCGCAGCTGCATTTTTACAAATTTCGATTAATTCCATTTCTGTCACCTTTAATAAATATATATATCCTGTCTCTCTGTAATTATCTCATTCATTTTTATGTCATGAGGCTCGTGAGGACATTTATCCACCACCTGTACATCATAGCAGAGCCCTATTTTATAAAGCTCAGGATGTTTTGTCAGGAATCTGTCATAAAAGCCCTTGCCGTATCCTATCCTGTACCCGTTTTTACCAAATACACAGCCGGGGACTATGATGATACTCTCAAACGGATTTTTTAAGTCTGCTTTTACGCCGTATGGTTCCGGTATGCCTTTATACCCGTCATTTAACTGCTCAAGATTGTCTACCCTGCAGTAGAAAAGGTCCTCCCCCTCGACTCTGGGATAGAAAATATTCTTTTTATGCTGCTGCATCATCATAAAGAGGATGTCAGTCCTGAATTCCGTACTGTAATTAGCATAGAGAAGAACGTTTTTACATTCTTTGAATCTCTTGGTGGTTGTAATAAAATTGGCAACTGCAACCGCAGCCTCATAAGCATATTCAGGGAATATGGCTTTTCTGGCCTGAAGTTTTTCTCTTCGGAGTATGTTTTTTTGTTCCTTTAAGGGCCTTGTCATTAAATAGTCCATAAGGATCTCCTTAATCTATTTTTTCTTCAGTTTTGTTACGTTGCCGTTTTCATCAACTATTCTGATATTATCGAGCTGGGCTTTCAGATTGCCTTTGATTGCTGCAATGTACTTCTGACGCAGGAGTCTCTGCTCCTCTTTTTCATCTTCGTTTAATCCCTCACCCTTTTGCTTGTGGGCGAGTTCGTTTATTCTCCCTATCGTTTCATCCATATTCATGGATTCAATATCTTTATTCATTACACAGGTCCGTCCGTATTATTCATGAAGACTCTCTACATAATCTTTCAGGTAGAAATTCTCATCTTTATTAGCCATAAATAAAGTGCCGATATCTCTTCCGTCCATAATCCTGTGGATGATCCTGATGTCGGAAGCATTGGCAATGATCATATCCGCTCCTGATCTTGTAGCGATATCAGCAGCTATCAGTTTTGTGTTCATACCGCCTGTTCCCACACTTGAGCCTGTCTCGGCTTTGCCCATGTTCATGATATTTTCATCAAGCTTTTCCACAAAAGGTATGAATCCCGCTATAGGATTCTTTCTCGGGTTATCCGTATAGAGTCCGTCTATATCAGAAAGCAATATAAGCAGATCTGCATCAATAAGTGATGCTACTATAGCTGATAATGTATCATTATCACCTATCTGGATCTCGTGGGTTGCAACCGTATCATTTTCATTTACGATAGGAATGGTACCGAGCTTTAACAGTTCCAGAAAAGTATTATGACAGTTCAGTCTGTTTAAATTGTTGCAGACTGTATCTCTGTTCATCAGTATCTGGGCAGATATATGGTTGTATTCAGAGAAAAGCTTCTCATATGTCATAATGAGCTTTGCCTGACCTATGGCAGCACAGGCCTGTTTAAATGCTATATTATCAGCATCTTCCTTTACTCCGAGAGCTTTCCTGCCGCAGCTGATCGCACCGCTTGTGACCAGCACTACGTCCTTACCCATATTTTTTATATTGCAGAGTTCCCTGACCAG
>DFKO01000086.1 GCA_002373855.1 Lachnospiraceae bacterium UBA3643 | reverse complement strand
CAAGCAGCGTATGGAGAAGGGACTCTCGTTCCTTGAGTTTAACTATATGATCCTCCAGAGCTACGACTTTTACAAGCTCTTCCAGGATTACGGCTGCAATATGCAGTTTGGTGGTGATGATCAGTGGTCTAACATGCTCGGCGGAACTGAACTCATCAGACGTAAGCTTGGAAAAGATGCTTACGCAATGACTATAACACTTCTCCTTAACTCAGAAGGTAAGAAGATGGGCAAGACAGAGAAGGGCGCTGTATGGCTTGATCCTGAGAAGACATCTCCTTTCGAGTTTTACCAGTACTGGAGAAATGTGGCCGATGCAGATGTTCTTAAGTGCATAAAAATGCTTACATTTATCCCTATTGAGGAAATCAAAAAGATGGATTCATGGGAGGGAGCCCAGCTTAATGAAGCCAAGGATATCCTGGCATACGAGCTCACAAAGCTGGTACACGGTGAGGAAGAGGCCAAGAAGGCAAGAGAGGCTTCTAAGGCGCTCTTTGCAGGCGGCGCTGATATGAGCAACATCCCTTCGACAGTTTTGACAGATGAGGACTTTACAGACGGTAAAATCGACCTTATCGGTATCATGGTAAAGGGCAAGCAGGCAACCAACAGAGGTGACGGCAGGAGAAATATCGAGCAGGGCGGTGTAACCGTCAATGGTGAAAAAGTAACTGACATCAGGGCTGCATACGATAAAGGTGCTTTTGCTGATGAGTTTATCGTCAAGAAGGGCAAGAAGTCATTCATGAAATATGTTGTAGAGTAATGTTATATACATTGTGAGGAAAAAATATCCCTCCGTACGCTAAGAGCGAGCTCAATGCATACGGAGGGATATTTTTTCTCTTGAGATATAAACTCTTATAATACGGTACCCATGTAGTCATATTTCATTCGATGTGCTACAATATATAGCGTATTTTGAAGACGGGGATACAACATAATATGAATGAAAACGATTTTTACTCTGAGGAAACATTGCGCAGGATGAGGGAGCGTGATGAACGGAGAAAAGCCAATCGTGAAAAAATACGAAAACAGAATAAACGACGGGAATTAATATTAAAGATTGCTCCAAAGGCTATACCGGCCCTGATCGGTATTGTACTGATCGTGGTTATAGTTACTGCAATATCATCTGCAGTTAAAAAGGCTCAGCTAAAGGCGGCTGAGAGCGGTGACGGAGAGCTGACTGTATCGGTGGATACACTCTCTGATAATGCAGTCAGCGAAAATACTGTCTCTGAAAATGAGCCGGAACCGGTGATACCTGAAAATAATAACCCTTATGCAGCAAGTGAGCCTGAGAAATACGGACTCTTTGACGGATATACAGTCAGCTATAACAATGCATCTGCATATATAACTAATGAGGGGATTATCAGTGAGTACGCAGTCCTGATAGATGCGGATACAGGAGAAGTGATCGCATATAAAAATCCTGATGACAAAATGTATCCGGCATCAATGACCAAGATACTGTCTCTCCTTGTGGCAGTCGAAAATATTAAAGATGAGGATCTGTCGGTACCTGTTACTATCAGCTCTGAGGCTGTCAGCTACGCATTCAGCCATGACTGCAGCTCCGCAGGCTTTGAGGAAAATGAGACAGTTACATTACAGGATCTGCTGTACGGTGCCATACTGCCATCGGGCGGTGAGGCCACATATCAGCTGGCTCTCTATGTAGCAGGATCCCATGAAGCATTTGTCGATATGATGAATGATAAATGTGAGGAACTCGGTATATCGGATACGTCCCATTTCACAAACTGTGTCGGAGTATATGATGACAATCAGTATTGCACTGTGACAGATATGGCCATGATATTAAAGGCTGCTGTTTCAAATGAACTCTGCAGACAGGTATTATCGGCACATATTTATACGACCAGTGTATCTGATGCCCATCCGGAAGGTCTCGAGATATCAAACTGGTTTCTCCGCCGTATAGAGGATAAGGATACTCACGGAGAGGTCCTCTGCGCCAAGACAGGCTACGTGGATCAGTCAGGCAACTGCGCTGCCAGCTACAGTATCCAAAACAGCGGAAAGCAGTATATCCTCGTATCCGGTAAATCGTGGAGCGCATGGCGTTGTATCTACGATCATGTCGATATATATACGACATACACAAACTGATTTACAATTTAGGTATTATTATTTAAAATATATTCGCATCAAAAAATGATTATAAATTAATTTTACGGAGAAGAATTATGCCACGCGTTGAAGAATTAAAAGATGCCATGCCTGTTGCACCCCTTAATATAATTGCACTAAAGAGTGCCAAAGCTATGGGAGACAATATCAACAGACATCTCGTAGCATACAGAAAAGCTGTTGATAATACATTTAAAAACGATCCTGCATTTGAGGGATATGTTTCTGACAATTACCTGTTAAAAGCAGAGACCCCAAGATTCGGAAGCGGTGAAGCAAAGGGCATGCTTTATGAATCGGTAAGAGGATGCGATCTTTATATTCTCGTGGATGTCATGAACCATTCGATCAAATATCCCATAAACGGATTTGAAAACAGCATGTCTCCTGATGATCATTTCCAGGATTTAAAGCGTGTGATCGCTGCATGCAATGGCAAGGCCCACAGGATCAGTGTCATCATGCCGTTTTTATATGAAGGACGCCAGCACAGACGTACGGCAAGAGAGTCCCTTGACTGCGCAAATGCATTAAAAGAGCTGGCCAAGATGGGTGTTTCGGATTTCATAACATTTGATGCCCATGACCCGAGGGTTCAGAACGCTACTCCCCTTTACGGATTTGACAATTTCTCTCCCAGCTACCAGATGACAAAAGAGCTCTTAAATCAGGTAAGAGACCTGGTAATAGACAAGGAGCATATGACAGTCATATCTCCTGATGAGGGAGCAATGGACAGAGCCATTTATTTCTCAACCATACTTGGCGCCGACACAGGAATGTTTTATAAACGCCGTGATTATACAAAAATCGTAAACGGCAAGAATCCCATCATCGCCCATGAGTTCCTGGGTGAAAAGATTGATGGTAAAGATGTTGTCATAATCGATGACATGATAGCTTCCGGTGAGAGTATGCTCGATACATCGAGACAGCTTAAGGAGATGAATGCAAGGAGAGTATTCCTCTGCTCGACATTCGGACTCTTTACTGCAGGTCTTAAGAGCTTTGATGAGGCCCATGAAAAGGGATATTTTGATTATGTCATTACGACAAACCTCACATATCTTCCAAAAGAAGTATATGACAAGCCGTATATACTCGTGGCAGATATGAGTAAATTTCTGGCATCCATTATTGATTTCTCAAATCATGATGTGTCATTTGCAAATGTACTCACACCTACCGAGAAGATTCATAAGATTGTTGAGAAGTATAATAATCGTCTCTACAATGAAGAAAATGGGGATGATAATGCCTGAGATTTCTTTTGGGGTGACTAAAAATATATCCCCCGTGACGCTGAGCTGACCGCAATGCGTCCCGGGGGATATATTTTTGCCGTGTGAAAGTAAAGTATCCAAGGGATATTTTTTGCCCTATAAACAGCCGGATTTATTTGCGAATTGTGTGTATAAAAGTTAAAATATATACGGTGAATACATTATATTTAAGGTTATTAAATGAAGAACAGACATATTATAAAAAATGTCCTTGAGGG
>DFKO01000027.1 GCA_002373855.1 Lachnospiraceae bacterium UBA3643 | reverse complement strand
GGGTTGACTTTTCATAGTTGGTCTCTTTTTAAAACAGTTTTTACTTCAAATAAACATAAACCAGTCAAACTTTACAGGGCCATAACATTCGATTCTTAACTCATGACCTTCATCACCTGATATATCGCCGATAGAAACGGGTATCCGCACATCTGCCCATAATACGGGCCACGACTCTTTCCTCATCTCATCATCCTTAACAGCCCTTGGCATGTTATTAAACACCGGCTTCTGATTATTATCATAATCACGGGTATTGAAATTAAGGCTGCCTGCCTTTTTATCGTCGATATATATCCTTATCTCCGATTTCTGATCGGCATGGCAGTGTATTCTAAATGTATTTTTTTCAGAATCAACTTTACAGTTTCCGTAAATGACACTGAAATGTCCTTCAGCATTTGCCTTATATACATCATATCCGGCACCGGTCACTGCGCTGTAGCCATAAAGACCTGTGACAATACACGATCCTGTTTCCGTATCATAATGGTCTGCCTTAATCCTTTTTGACACATCACGGAGCACAGGCATATCACCCTTAATATTAACTTTCTGCGATATGACTTCATCACGACTTGACCTGTTTGCATATATTACATAATCACCGTCTTCTATTACGAGAGACTCTCTGATCACATCATAATATGCCAGTTCCCTTACAGGTATCTCAAGGATTACTTCTCTAGTTTCTCCGGGGGCGATATCTCTCACCCTCTCAAAACCGATAAGCTGATTTATCGGTTTCTTCACTCTGCCCCGAGGCGCCTTGGCATATATCTGTACCACTTCATCTGACAATACATCACCTGTATTTGTAACAGTCATTTCAACCTTTAAAATACGGTTTTCTTTTCTTACATTTTCATATATTTTGGTTTTTGCCGGCGTTTTAACAGTATTATCATTCTCATATACTGATACCTTCAGATTATCATATTTAAAATCTGTATACGTCAGACCATATCCAAAGGGATACAGCACGTCTCCCTCAAAATACCTGTATGTCCTGTCTTTTCCTATTATGTCATAATCGTCTATGTCAGGAATATCTTTGTCACTCCTATACCATGTCTGAGTCAGTCTGCCTGCCGGAGGATTATCTCCCGTAAGTGTATCGGCAATCGATGTACCCATACACTGGGAGCCCGTTGCTGACCATAATATAGCTTTAGCCTTTTCATTTATCTCATTTATCGCAAACGGATAATCACTCATCAGTACGACGATGATATTTTTATTTACCTTATATATCTCATCAAAGAGTTTCTGCTGATACGGGATAAAGTCTATGGTGGTTCTGTCTACTTCCTCCTTGGCATTTATCATAGGATTATGACCGAGAGCAAGTATACAAAAATCTTTTCCTTTTGCTGCTTCTGTAGCCTCATCTATTCCATGGGATACCGTTTCTTTCTTTATAATGAGAGGAGTTAATCCCTCATAATCTCCTGCTGCAGATACGACATACCCGTCCTTATCAGCGTACAGTCTGTTTCCAAACCGGTCACCCATGACGATCTCATCGTCTTTGCCGTCCATACGGAATACTTCCAGACTAAACCAGCTGAATATTCCGTCTTTATTGCCGTAGATTTCTCCTGTTATTCTGTCAGGATTCTTACCGTCCCCTGCCTCAGTTCCCGGTACCGGAGCTCCCGACAGCTTTGTGATCATATACATACCTGTTTTCTCACTTCGCAGTGTATATGATTCCTCTCCCCAGTCATCTAGAATGAAGCTTTCCGCCTCATCAGAGAGTCTTATCCTGCCATCAGGACCTGCAGAAAGATATTTATCTCCCGATCTTAATGTCACCCTATCGCATCCGTCGATATAATCAATCCCGGATTGTTTTAATCCGTCATATAAAGATATATGCGCCGGGGCCTCTCCTCCATACCAGTCCTGAAACCATTTATCACCCACAGGGCCGATAAGTATTCCTTTGGGTAAAATATCCTTATTAACCGGCAAAACACCGTCGTTTTTGAGGAGTACCACAGATTTATCCGTCAGTGTCTTGCAGATTTTTTCTGCATCTTTGCTGCAGATTTCACCTGCATCTCTTTTCTCCACATCAAACAGTCCCAGTCTGATCTTTGTCCTGAATACATTTTTTATCGCAGTATCCAGATCTTCTTCATTTATCAGCCCGAAATCATACGCTTCACATACAGCTTTATACACATCCTCTGTCTTGTCACTCATGGCGTCCACACCGGCCTTTAATGATCTGGCCACTGTCTCCGCGTCCATAGCGGTATCGTGACTGTGGGCTGCCACCAGTACCATGGCTCCTCCGTCTGACACGGCATGAGTGAGGCCGAATTCATCCTTGAGGATATCCTTTACCTCATTATTAAACAGACCATGGACTCCGTTTATTTTGTTATATGCAGTCATCACGCCTTCAGCGCCGCCGTCTTCTATACAGCGTCTGAAGGTTTCGAAATAAAGCTCATATTTATTCCGGGGACTGACCGATGAATTTTTCCATCCACGGCCTATCTCGGTATTATTTGCATAAAAATGCTTAAGGGTACATGCAGCCATGAGATGCTCTTTATCATCTCCCTGTATACCCCTTATATATGAAGCCGCCATAGTGCCTGTCTGCACAGGATCTTCACTGTAGGACTCCTCATTTCTGCCCCATCTCGGGTCCCTCAGCAGATCTACAGTCGGTGCCCAGCGGGATATACCGCCCCAGGGACGTTTATAAAACTCCGCTCTTGCTTCCCTTCCGGTCACTTCTCCGGCCGCTCTGATTGCTTCCTTATCCCATGAAGCTGCCATACCTATCGGTTGGGGAAATGATGTGGTCACATCAGGAACTGCTATTTCATTCTGATCGTTTCTCGCTTCCACACCATGAGCTGCTTCGCCTCCCAGCTTACAAAGAGGGATACCAAGGCGCTCCACTCCCTCAGATGCCGAGGAGATCAGATTCATTTTTTCTTCAAGAGTGAGTGCATTTACAAGCCATTCCAGTTTTTCATCAATACCTGCAGATGCATCCGTCAGTATATTTTCTTTGATGCTGTTCCCCATAAATAATCCTTTCGTTTATTCCTAACCCTGCAATACTCTTTTTTATATTATTTCCACTACTTCACCGATATACATATCGTGCATGTCATTATCTGCATACATGCTCTCTGCAATATCCTTCGGCATATTTTTTACGTCAAGCTGCTGCCTGAAGAGTTTTTTGCATACAAGAGTTACCTCTGCCTCTTTAAAGGACACTGACTCTCCTGCCTTTACGGGAGTGAGTCCGGATTCCTTCATCTTGTCCATATCCCTGCCTGATTTTGAGCCGAGTACTCCAAGCACTTTTTTGTACTCTTCAGGATAAAAGCTGACTGTAAAATAATCATTATTATCCATAAACTCATGGGTATATCGTGATTCTCTCACATATACTGTTGCGACCGGTTTGTTCCATATGGTTCCCAGGCCGCCCCAGCTTATTGTCATTGTATTAAAACTGCTTTCGTTACCTGCTGTGAGCAGTGCCCACTTTTTATCATACTGCGCAAAAATGTCTGTTTTAAATTCCATAAGATACCTCCCGGTTTTGAATATTACATTTTTTATTTTTATGTTTTTAATTCTTTTTGACTCTCGTGATCAGGGCACATGTTTCCACATGATAAGTCTGGCCGAACATATCGCAGGCTCTGACTTTCTTTAGTTCATATCCGTTTTCACACAGATATTTTAAATCCCTTGCGAGAGTGGCGCTGTCACATGATACATAGACGATCCTCTCCGGTGATGTATTTACGACTACCCGGAGTGCCTCTTCCTCCATTCCCTTTCTCGGAGGATCCATTACGATGACATCCGCCTTTATTTCGCCTTCATGCTTTGTCAGATATTCTTCTGCAGGAGCACATATAAATTCTGCATTTTCAATATGATTATTTATCATATTTACTTTAGCATCCTCTATAGCCTCCGGTACTATCTCTATACCGTGTACTTTTTTTGCCATACCTGCCATGGACAGTGATATCGTACCTATACCGCAGCAAAGATCCCACACTTCTTCATCGCCTTTAAGGTCTGCATAATCAATGGCGATACCGTAGAGTTTTTCAACCTGTACCGGATTGACCTGATAAAAAGAGAGAGGTGAGATATTAAAGGTTATCCCTGCATCGATGTAGCAATCCTTAAATCCGCCTTCCGGTTTTCTCACATGCATTACATCTGAAATCGTATCTTTACCATATACGGTATGATAGTTATCTCCCATTATGACGTTTGTATTCTTTTTGTTTATACTGTATGAAATGCTGCATACATTGATTTTTTTAAGCTCATCTGCAAGACTTTCAATCCCCGAGATATTATCTCCGTTTATGACCATACAGACCATTATCTCCCCGGTTGCAAATCCTTTTCTGATAAGGATGTGTCTCAGCAGACCTTTTCCGGTCTTTTCATCATACGGTTCAATATGATTTTTATCCATAAATGCCATTACGCATTTAAGTATGTCCTCGTTTTCTTTTATACCCAGTTTACAATCGGTGACAGGGATGATGTCATGGGTCCTCCCTGCATAAAACCCGCATACTGTCTTACCTTCTTTATTTTTGCCAAACGGAAACTGGGCTTTATTTCTGTATCTTAAAGCGTCACCTTCCATACCGGCTATCGGCTCTGTGATACTGTCTATATATTCTTTATCAAATCCCCCTATACGGACCAGGTTGCTCTTTACTTTATTTTCTTTATATTCAAGCTGTTTTTCATATGAGAGCTCCATTATCTGGCATCCGCCGCATTTTCTCGCAAGTCCACAAGCCGGAGTCACTCTAAAAGGAGAGGGCGTTATCACTCTCTCCGTCTTTGCATAGGCATAGTTTTTCTTGACCTTTAATATCCTCGCCTCAATATGATCTGACGGGAGGGCGTCCTTTACAAAAAAGGTAAAACCGTCAATACGGCCTATACCCTGACCCTCCGATCCCATGTCAGTCACGTCAAGTTCTATGATCATGTTTTTTTCATATAAATCATTTCCGTCTTTTTTTATCATGATCCGGTTGTCTTTCTAAAGTTGGAATCAAGGAATTTATTAAATCCAAGCCAGTCATTTGTATCCTTGCTCTTAAACATCTCCGTGATACTCTGCATCTTTGCATCTGTATTATC
>DFKO01000064.1 GCA_002373855.1 Lachnospiraceae bacterium UBA3643 | reverse complement strand
CACCCGGCATGCAGGGCCTTGACTGTACACTCGGATATGGCGGGCATACCATGAAGATGCTGGAAAAACTTAAGGGTGACGGCTGTATCTACGGTCTTGATGTTGATCCCATCGAATCAGAAAAGACAGTGGAGCGTATCAGGAAATCCGGCTTTTTAGAGGACAGCTTTAAATTCAGACTCATTAATTTTGCAAATATCGATAAAGTGGCAGAAGAGGCCGGCAGATTTGATTTTGTACTAGCTGACCTTGGCGTTTCATCAATGCAGATAGATGACCCTTCAAGAGGATTTTCCTACAAGACAGACGGCCCTCTTGATTTAAGGCTTGATCCGGAGCATGGCGAATCCGCAGCAGAACGCCTGCATAAAATAACAAAACAGGAATTTGTCGGAATGATGATCGAGAATTCCGACGAGCCGTATGCGGAGGAGATTGCCGAAAAGGTTTTTGACAATATGAAAAAAGGCGGCCCCATTGATACGACTACAGCTCTTCGAAATGCGATCGAGTCGGCACTTGATAAATTACCTGCGGAAGATAAAAAAGAAGCGGTAAAAAAATCATGTGCAAGAGTCTTTCAGGCCCTGCGAATAGATGTAAACAGTGAATTTGAAGTCCTCTATTCGTTTCTTGAAAAACTCCCGGATATACTTAATCCAGGAGCCAGAGTGGCGATACTGACATTTCATTCAGGCGAGGACAGACTGGTCAAGAAATCGTTCAAGGCACTTAAAAAAGCAGGAGTATACTCGGATGTGTCAGACGATGTGATCAGACCGTCTGCCGAGGAGTGCAGACTTAATCCCAGGAGCAAATCCACCAAGATGAGGTGGGCAGTGAGAGCATGATCCATCATGTCAGAAAATAATAACTTACCTGTAAAAAATAATATGCTCACAGGCTCACTCGCAGACAAACTTATTTTGTTCGCACTGCCCCTTGCTGCAAGTAATATTTTGCAGCAGCTTTTTAATTCCGTAGATGTTGCAGTGGCAGGCCGTTTTGCGGAGGACGGAGCTCTCGGCGCGGTCGGAGCCAATACAGCCATCATTGCCCTTATCATCAATCTCTTCACGGGTCTTGCCCTCGGTACCAATGTGGTGATCGCCACGCTGATAGGCCAGGGCAGAAAGGGAGAGGTCACCAAGGTTGTTCATACATCCGTGGCTGTCGGTATCATCAGTGGTATAGCCATTACACTGGTGGGGATACCCATAGCGGACAGGCTGCTCATACTTACCGGTACCCATGAGAGCATTCTCGGTATGGCAACTCTGTATCTTAGGATATATTTTCTCGGTATGCCCTTTATCATGGTATATAATTACGGAGCAGCTATTTTAAGAAGCATAGGAAATACAAAGCTTCCAATGTATGCGCTTATCATATCTGGTATTATCAATACGGGACTGAATCTTGTGCTGGTAATTGTATTTTCAATGGGTGTGGCGGGAGTTGCTATCGCGACTGTAGTCTCAAATATAATCAGTACCGTCATAGTCGTAATAGCTTTATTAAGAGAGAAGGAGGAATGGATCCGTCTTGATTTAAGAAAGCTTTCGATAGACAAGTTGTATCTGAAAAAGATATTTTCCATAGGCGCTCCGGCAGGCCTTCAGGGTGCGCTGTTTTCTTTTTCAAATGTGTTTGTCCAGTCCGGTATCAACAGCTTTGGACCGGACGCAACCGCAGGCTCATCGGTCGGGCTTAATTTTGAATATTTCACATTCTATATGGCAAATGCATTTACCCAGGCTTCGATCACCTTCGCAGGGCAGAATTACGGCGCAGGCAATCTGAAAAGATGCAGAAAGATCTGCAGACAGTGTATAATCCTGGCCCTTGTCTTTACGGAGATCATGGCATTTGTATTTGGTGTATTCAGAACACCTTTTGCTTCTTTATACACACCAAAGCCTGCTGAAATCGAATACGCCGTATCCCGTATGATGAACGTCATGATATTTGAGGGTATGGTGGCTTTCTACGAAGTACCCGGCGGAGTGATGCGTGCCATGGGACACTCATATTTATCATCAGTCATTGCCATATTTGGAACTGTTGTATTCAGGCTGATCTGGATGGGCACAGTATTTGTTAAGTGGCATTCGTTTGAGATGCTGATGACTGTTTATCCCGTATCATGGATACTGATCACAGTCATCATGCTCCCTGCATATTTCATCGTGATAAGGAAAGCAGAAAAAAGTTATATTTCAAAGTAATAATATTTTCAAATGGAGCGGATCGGCGATTCTGGCCATCCGCTCATTTTTTATATGATAAACAGGTCCTGACGGCCATGGCAGACCTTCGATATATTCCCTGTCGTTATCGGTTAATAATAACAGTTCTCTTTCATATTCTTTTGGACTTAATCTTTTATCCGATCCGAAATTGCATTCTACATATTCCTTTGGCTCTTTTATTTCAGTGACAGGAGATTTTCTGACAAAACTGGTTTTTCCGTATTTGCCGGTTACCTTTATAAATTCACCTTCCGGGTCATCATAAAAATCAGACAGATTTATACAGATTGTTTTGTTATTTATGAAATGATTCCAGACATATTCAGATACAATATTTTCTGCCACGGGATATGACAGTTTTGCAGTGATCTCTTTTACAGTGAGACCGTTATCCGCCAGGTGTCTGATGGCTCCGCCGTATGCAGTATCCTTTGTAAATGATGCCAGGGCCTCTTTAAAATAATCAGTCATTTGGATGCTCCGTTATTTACATATTTCATTCCAGCTGCAGTCGCCGCAGATTTCTTCTCTTAGATTTTTATTCAGAATAATGCTTTTTACTGTGGATATAAACTCACCGTAGGGAATCGTCTGCCCTTCACCAAAACCGCACTTTTCAAGGACGGCCCTGTCATAACCTGACACCTTTTTCTCCGTTTTGCAGATACCGTTTATATTGTTGGGACAGCTGCCACAGACGGAGTCGGCAGACAGTGTCAGGGTTATGTTCGTATTATTATTTTCACTCAGTCTGCCCAGCAGATCGTCCATGTTTTCCGTAAATTTTTTGCTGTAGCCTTTTCCTTTATAAAACTGAAAGCACATGCCGTGATGGGGCCGCAATCTGATATCCATTAAAATACACCTCAGAATTAAGTATCTTTTGAAAATAATTTTATCACAAATGTTTTTTATCCATTACATCTGATTGGGGAGGATGTAATATTTGATTAAAGATATATTCTGGGCAGATAAACGGTCAAATAAACCGTATAAAATTATATTGAAATGTGATATAATTATTCAGTATTTATAGGTGATAAAAAAGTGCGATAACTTTTGCTTATAGATATAGTGTATTCAATTAGGAGAAGAAAAATGAGTGATTTCAAAATCAATACCAAATGCGTTCAGGCAGGTTACAGACCGGGCAACGGAGAGCCCAGACAGATTCCCATTATTCAGTCTACAACATTCAAGTATGATACAAGTGAAGATATGGGCAAGCTTTTCGACCTCGAGGCAAGCGGTTATTTCTATACAAGACTCCAGAATCCCACAAACGATTATGTAGCTGCAAAGCTTGCAGAGCTTGAGGGCGGCACGGCAGCTATGCTTACATCATCCGGACAGGCTGCAAACTTTTTCGCGATGTTTAATATCTGTGAAAACGGCGGTCATATCGTCGCTTCTTCATCCATATACGGTGGTACATTCAACCTCATCGATGTGACTATGAGAAAGATGGGCATTGATGTGACTTTTGTATCTCCCGATGCCACGGAAGATGAGCTTAACGCCGCATTTAAGGACAATACGAAACTCGTATTTGGCGAGACGATAGCAAACCCTGCACTTACCGTTCTCGATATCGAGAAGTTTGCAAAGGCAGCGCATGCTCACGGCGTGCCTCTTATCATCGACAATACATTCCCTACTCCTATCAACTGCAGACCGATTGAGTGGGGAGCAGATATAGTTACCCATTCAACTACAAAATATCTTGACGGTCACGGTGCTACAGTAGGCGGTGCCATCATCGATTCGGGTAAGTTTGACTGGATGGCTCACGCTGACAAGTTCCCCGGACTCACTACTCCGGATGAGTCTTATCACGGTATTACATATGCTGAGAAGTTTGGCAAGGAAGGCGCGTTTATCACAAAAGCCACAGCCCAGCTCATGAGAGATTTCGGATGTATCCAGTCTCCCCAGCATGCGTTTATATTAAATCTCGGTATAGAGTCTCTCCATGTACGTATGGCCAGGCACGTTGAAAACGGTCAGGCAGTTGCAGAGTTTCTCGAGAAACATCCCAAGATTACAAAGGTTAATTACTCCGGACTTAAGAGTGATAAATATTATGAGATTGCGCAGAAGTATCTCCCTAACGGCGGATGCGGCGTAGTTTCATTCGAGATAGAGGGTGGCAGAGCGGCTGCTGAAAAGTTTATGAAAGCACTTAAGATCGCAGCTATCGAGACCCATGTAGCCGATGCAAGGACATGCTGTCTGAATCCGGCTACATCCACACATCGTCAGATGACAGATGAGCAGCTCGAGGCAGCAGGTATTCCTGCAGGACTCGTCAGGATGTCATGCGGACTTGAGGACAAGGAAGACCTCATCGCAGACCTTGAGCAGGCGCTCGCTACCGTATAAAAGATTTTTGTAAAGATATTATTGGGGGAAGAAAAACTGATGTTAAGGAAAACAATAGGTTTTTACACAGGCAGACTTCATAATGAGGACAGTCTTTATAATTTCGAGGCTGTCATCAAAGAAGGCAGGGAAAGGGGATACAACATACTCTCTGTTTATGTGAGTATGGGTATATCCGGGGGAAATGCCAATGATGATGAAGAGTGCTACACATCATTTATAAATGTGTGCGACGCTGTTATCATCGACGGCTTCAAAATTACCAACAGAACATTTATCTCTAAAATAGTCAGGGCAGCAGAGAAACAGGGCAAACCCGCAATACTCTTTAATGACATGCAGGAGGACTGCAGATGTCTTTATTCCGTTGTGGAGGACTCCTTTGACGAGCTGCTCTGCCATCTTGTGACTGTTCATAAATGCTCAAAGATCGATTTGATGCTCGGATTCCTTCACAGATGGAATTCTGACAAACTCATCGATATTTATCGAAACGTTCTCTCCAAATACGGAATTGAATATGATGAAAACCGTATAGCATACGGCAATTACTGGATAGACGGAGCCCAGAAGGCAGGAGATGAGCTTCTTTCGCTTGATACTCCCGATGCCATTGTCTGTGCCAATGATGCCATGGCTATCGCTCTCTGTGATCTCCTTAAAAAGAGGAATTTAAAGGTCCCAGATGACGTGATCGTCACAGGTATAGACGGATCGGTGAGGAGCGATTATTACATCCCCTCCATCACTACGATTGATAAAAACCAGCATGATATGGCTGTGCAGGTATTTGACCGGATCGGAGCACTCCTTGACGGAAAAGATACTGTCCGCATGACTCCTGTAAAGTGTCCGATCAAGTACGGCGGATCCTGCGGATGTAAATCTGATGAGGGTACCGACTATTCTACAATACTTAACCGTATGTATGCCCAGCAGGAAAAGAGAGTCTCAATAGAGCCAAAGCTCTTTAACATGGCGAGAAAACTCCCGGAACTCTCTGATATTAAAAATATTTCGGAACTTATCACGGATAATCTCCCGGAGGATTCATTCATCTGCGTGAGAGATTCATTCCTTCAGGATATATACGGAGCCCAGTTCAGCATGACTCATGAGGATGGCAAGATGTACGTCCTCGCAGATACCAGGAGAGAGCCCAGGACATGGACGTACTTTAATGAAAAGGATATTTTCCCGGAGTATGACCAGATCCTCGAGGGGGAAGTACCTGTCATCATATCACCGCTTTTTTATGACGGTATGTATTTTGGAAACTGGATTGTCACAGATTCCGAGTACAGCGTGTCTGCATCTATATTTGACAGATTTATCAGCCATATAGAATCTCTCTTTGCAAGATATATCAGTGACCGCAGACTCCGGATTGCAAACTGCGAGCTCTATCATGTATCTGCCCAGGTCAAGGAGATGTCGGACCGTGATACCCTCACCGGTATGCTCAGCGCCAACGGTTTTGTTGAGCAGGTCGAGGAACTCAAAAAGCACTGTATGGTTAATAAAGAGACCATGGTACTCTGCTGCATAGACATAGACAGACTTGCAAATATCAATAATATATACGGTCATTTCGAGGGTGATCATGCCATAAAGGTTCTTGGCACGATCATATCCGATGCGGTGGGAGACCTCGGTATATGCGCTCATATCGGAGGCGACGAGTTTGTTGCGGCTCTTCATGTCAAGCTTGATGCAAAACTGGCTGCCGATATATTATTTAAGGAGCTTGACAATCGTATTGCCAATTATAATTCTGTCTCAGGCAAGGAATATACTATTGAGATCAATCAGAACTCGACGGTAGTTGATTTTGACAAGGCAGATGATATGCGTGCCGTACTCGATCAGGCATTTGCGGAAAAGGCTCTTATCAAGGAGGGCAGAAAGAGAGTGGGCAATACCACGTCTGTCACACCTGATAATGATGAGAGAGAGCTGGTTGAGGACTGCATAAACAACAACAGATTCAGATATGCATACCAGCCTATCGTCAGCGCCAAGGACGGCAGTATATATGCTTACGAGGCTCTGATGAGATCGGCTACAGAGAGATTCATATCACCTCTTACCATTCTGAAATATGCAACTGATACCGGCAGACTCTATGAGATCGAAAAGGCAACATTCTTCAATGTTATGAACCAGTGTTATCCGTTAAGGGAAGAGCTCGGTTCAAAGAGAATATTTATAAACAGTATCCCGGGATCTCATCTCGATGATATGGACTATGATAAATTAAAACTCCGTTTCGGTGATTTCTTTGAAAAGCTGGTAGTTGAGATTACCGAGCAGACAGAGATGAGCGATGAGGAGTTTGAGGTCATAGACGGCAGGAGCAAACGGGACGGATATGCGGTTGCCATTGACGATTACGGTACGGGATATTCCAATACTGCCGCGCTTCTTAAATATCAGCCCCACGTTGTCAAGATTGACAGACTTTTGATCGCTGATATTCAGGAGGAGCCCAAGAAGCAGCATTTTGTAAAGAATATTATAGAGTTCGCCCACAACAACGGTTTCATGGCACTCGCGGAGGGCGTTGAGACTATCGGAGAACTGCGAGCAGTTATCCATATGGGCGTTGACCTTATCCAGGGCTTTTACACAGCCAAGCCCCAGTTTGATTTTGTCAAAGAGGTTTCCCAGGAGGTTTATCACGATATCATCCAGGCCAATATGGGCGAGTATACTGCTCTGCATAAAAAGATGTTTGTGGCAAACGGTGAGAAAGAACTCCCCGTCATGCGTCTGTCTCTTGAGCAGTACACAGGCATCATTATTGCCCAGGATTTCATGAATCTTATCGGCAATCCTGATTTCGTGGCTGGCATGACCATCAAGATCAAGGATGATACAAACTGCCATATTGTGATGAAGGATGTATGTATCGCCAGCGAGGATGATACGCCATGTATTGAGCTTGGCAACAATGTCAACTTAACACTCGAACTCTGGGGTACAAAGAATGAACTCCATCAGGCTGGTATCAGAGTCCCTGCCACATCATCAGTCAAGCTGGTCGGCGGAGGCAACCTTGATATCATGGCCAAGAATGTTGAATGCTACGGTATTGGAGGAGGCCCCAAGGAGACATGCGGAAGTGTTATCATTGACATCACAGGTCGTCTTAATATCAAGTGTGACGGTAACAAGTGTATCGGTATCGGTGCCGGCAGTATGGCGGAGGGCAGCTCAATCAGGCTGAACAACGGTCACACGGATTTTGTGATGTCTTGTGAGGAATGTGTCGGCATAGGTGCGTATGAAGGATCCCCCGATATCGTCGTGGACAACTGCTCAATCTCTCAGGAACTTAGGGTATCCCAGGGTGTTGGTATCGGTGCAATCGATGGACGCCCGGTTATCAATATGTCCAGCATGCGCTGCGACATCCACGGATCAGGTACGAAACTCTGCGGTATGGGTACCTTTGGCGAGCTTGGCGGTGAGGTTAAACTTGATGGCGGCAAGTATGTGGCTACCCTTAACGGCCGCGAACTTATAATGCTCGGTTCTTCAAAGGGCGAGTTCAAGATTTGGGGACGCCATGCAGGATTTAAAGTTGTAGCTGAGGGTAATGATGCTCTCGGTATCGGTTCCGGAGATGACAAGGGTATATTTGATCTTGAGGATGCAGGTATTAACGTAATACTCCGTACAGGCAAGGATAAGTTTATCGGCGCTGTCAGAGAAAATATGCGGATGATCAGGACTACCGAGGAGTATTCAAAGACCTGACGCCTAGGAGGATTTAAGCGTGGGTAATCACCTTAACGCAATAAACAGAGACAGGGCAAAGGCAGCGGTAATAGTATTGCTGGCCATAGCCGTTAATGTACTCTTAAATTATATAGTAGGAAGACTTGGACTTCCTATTTATCTTGATACGGTAGGCACCATCTTTATTTCAGTAATGATGGGTGCCGTACCCGGTATTGTCACAGCCATAGCATCTAATACCCTGTGCAGTATTTTTAATGAATATGCACTTTATTATTCTATAATCAGTATTTCTATTGTTCTTGTAACATCATATTTTGTAAAAACAGAATTATTTAAGAAAAAGAGTAATGCCGCAGTATACCTGATAATTATTTCTGCTCTCGGTGGTATACCCGGTATTATTTTTCAGTGGATCATACTCGGCGGTCCCCAGTTTGAGGATGTGGAACAGGCTGCCAGGATGCTTTCAGAGGGAGCCGGCATGGACTTTTTTATGTCTGCACTGCTCATTAATTTCGGCTTTAATATAGTTGATAAGGGATTCTCTGCTTTTATGGCTTATATGGGCCTTGTCTATATCCCTAAGGATGTAAAAGACCGTATGTGGAATCTTGGCTGGAAGCAAAAGCCCATCACGGAAGCGGAGATAAAAGAATATAAAAAAGAATCATATGCCGCAGGCAAATCCCTGAATGCCAGGATGACCATCATGCTCATAGTTGCATCTGCATCAATGGCGGGACTCATGGCTTTTTGCGGTATTAAGTTATATTTCAGGGATCTGAAAAAAGAATATGCACAGGACGCCATAAAAGCGTCGGAATTTGTGGCGGAAAACATAGATGGTGACCTGATAAAAGGCTTTTTGTCAGACGGCGAATATATCAGTGAGTATGAGAATCAGAAGTATATGGATATAAATAATCTGCTTGTCTCATATCATGAGAGCCTTTCTGATATCAGATATCTGTATGTATATCAGATAAGGCCGGACGGATGTCGCCTTGTTTTTGACACGGATCCGGAGGTTAGAAATACCGAAAAGATAGGTACCATGATTCCTTTTGATGAAACATTTGAGCCTTATATTCCGGCCCTTTTAAACGGTGAAAAAATCGAAGTCGTCGAGGTGCACAGCAGGTACGGATATTTCATGACTGCTTATACGCCTATATATGATTCAAAAGGTCACTGCGTTGCATACGCCGGCGCGGATGCATCCTTGGAGTATATGACAAATTATATCAAGGATTTCGTACTCCAGGTACTGCTCGTATTCTTTGGATTCCTTATTCTCATCATCGCTGTGGGTCTCTGGTTCACGGCATACGGCCTCGTATATCCCGTTAAGAGTATGGCGAGATTTACAGGCAGGTTTATGAAGCGCCAGGTCAGCCAGGATGAGCTTGACGAGAGTGTAAAGCAGATCAGGTCATTAAACATAAAGACAGGTGATGAGATAGAGGCTCTCTATCAGTCAATATGCAGGATGGCTTCCGGTATGGCGGAGCAGATGAGAAATATCAGGTATTATACAGAGTCGGTATCTACCATGCAAAACGGTCTGATCATCACGCTTGCGGATATCGTGGAAAACAGGGATTCCGATACGGGTGCTCATGTCCAGAAGACCGCAGCATACGTGAGGATTGTCCTTGAGGGCCTTAGGAGAAAAGGCTATTATCTTGAAAAAATCACTGATGAATATATTGAGGATGTTGTCCGGTCGGCACCTCTTCATGATGTCGGCAAGGTCAGCATACCGGATGCCGTTCTTAACAAGCCGGGCAAGCTGACGCCTGAGGAATTTGAGATCATGAAGACTCATACGACAGCCGGAAAAAAGATCATGGAAAATGCAATCGCCATGGTTCAGGGTGGTACATACCTTAAAGAAGCCAGAAATATGGCAGGTTATCATCACGAGAGATGGGACGGAAAGGGCTATCCCGAGGGACTCCACGGAGAGGTTATCCCCCTGTCAGCCAGGGTTATGGCAGTGGCTGATGTATTTGATGCCCTCACATCACCCCGTGTTTACAAGCCTGCATTCTCGCTTGAGAAATCCCTTGAGATTATCAGCGAGGGAGCCGGTACCCAGTTTGATCCTAAATGCGTAGAGGTATTTATGGATTCACTTGATGATGCCAGAATGATTTGGGAAAAGTATCATGAGAGTTAATTTATCCATAAAAAATAATATCGGACTCATTAAAAAGGCAGCTGTTTTTCTGCTTTTTGTTTTAGTACTTTTTATCAGTGCCGGAATAATAAATGTCACAGCCGATGAAGAGCCCACGGTATATGATGAGTACGGAGGCGGGTACGCCGTCACAGGCCAGCTGGAAGGTTTTGGATATACGACAGAGATATATGATGCCTCAAACGGTCTGCCGACATCTGATGCCAATTATGTTTTGGGCACAACGGCCGGATATGTATGGATAGGAGGATACAGCGGTATATTCAGATATGACGGCAATGTATTTGAAAAGGTGACCATATCCGACGGACTGACCAGCGGCAGATGTATCTTTGAGGACAGTAAAGGCCGTATATGGGTCGGTATAAATGACAACGGTATTGTCATAATCACAAATGGCACAGCCGAGCATATTACATACAAGGAGGGCCTCCCTGCATCGTCGATCAGGTCGTTCGCGGAGGACAGCCTTGGCAATATTTATGCCGGTACTACAGCAGGTTTATGCTATCTGGATGATGCCATGAGCATACACATAGTGGATGATGACCGTATCAACAGCGACAGAATACTCAGGGTTGTATCAGACAGCTCAGGCATGATATACGGACTCACCGGTTCCGGCGCAGTCTTTTCGGTAACAGATGGTGTGATAGATGAGTATTATGAGAGCAGTGATCTAGGCGTTAATGAGATCACATCACTCCTACCCGATCCTGAAAAACCGGGAGTTTTCTATTACGGTACAGTTAATGATTATATTTATTACGGTCCTTTTGGATATGGTTCAAAAGAACTTAAAAAGATAGAGACAGAAGGTGTGGAAGAGATACACTGGATGAGTTATGACTGCGGCAGGGTATGGATAGTCACGCCTTCGTCAGCAGGTTTCCTCGATACCGATTTCTCATTTCATATTATAGACAATCTGCCTATGACCAGTGCCATAGAGATGGTTACATCCGATTATCAGGGTAATATGTGGTTTGCATCATCTACCCAGGGCGTGATGAAGGTTGTTGCCAACAACTTCTCTAATATTACTGAGGCGGCAGGGATCCCGGAGGATGTGGTGAGTGCCACATATAAATACGGAGACATGCTCTATATAGGTACGGATTCCGGTCTCTATATCCTGGACAGTGATATGAATATTGTCGAAAACGACCTGACGGAATATATCGGCAACGAGAGAGTCAGATGTATCAAAGCAGATGATGATGGAAATATCTGGGTATGTACCTATAAGGGCAAGCGCGGACTGGTTTGTTATCACCCTGACGGCACGATAACCGGTTACACCGAGGCAGACGGGCTGCCAAGCCCTTACATCAGAAATATTACTTTTGCAGATGACGGCTCGGCTCTGGTAGGTACAAACGGAGGACTTGCCATTATTAAATACGGAGTTGTCATGAGAGTCGTAGCTGAGGAAGACGGTATTAAAAATACTGTATTCCTGACAGTTGAAAACGGCGATGACGGAGAGATAATTGTCGGATCCGACGGAGACGGTATGTACGTGATAGATGGCGACACCGTCACACATCTTGGCAGAGATGACGGTCTGACGAGTGATGTCGTCATGCGTATTAAAAAAGATGACACAAGAGGCGTCTACTGGATAGTTACCTCCAACTCCATTGAATATATGAAGGACGGTGTCATCACAAATGTGACATCATTCCCGATCAATAATAATTATGATTTTTATTTTGATGATAAAGATAATATGTGGATACTCTCATCGTACGGTATATACCGGGTGAGCGCAGAGGACGTATTAAACAATGAGGTGACCAACTACCGCCTCTACACTCTGGCAAACGGTATGACGGGTACTCCTACATCCAATTCGTACAGCGCTCTTGATGATGATGGCAATCTTTATATATCATGCAGAAACGGCGTTACAAGAGTAAATATAAATCATTATCTTGAGGAAAATGCCAGCATTAAGACTGATATAGGATCACTCATGTGCAACAATGAGCGGATACTTCCGGGGCAGGACGGTACATATGTTATCCCCAAGGGAACCGGCAGAATACAGATCTGCTGCTCTGTACTTGACTATACCATGTCAAATCCCACAGTACATGTATTCCTTGAGGGTAGCGATGACGGCATCACTGCGACGAGAGACAAACTCTCTGCTCTTGAGTACACAGGGCTTAAATATGGAAATTACGTGCTCCATATTGAGATTATAGATGACGCAACAGGAGCTGTTGTCCAGGATGATACATTTAATATCATCAAGCAGCCTAAATTTTCAGAGCTGATCCTTGTCAAAGTATTATTTGTGGGACTCCTCGTAATAATTGCAGGCTTTGTGGTATGGCGCGTCATGTCAGGAACAGTCATTAAAAAGCAGTATGAAGATATTAAGATTGCAAAGGAAGAGGCAGAGAGGGCCAGCACGGCCAAGACCAGATTCCTGGCCAATATTTCCCATGAGATACGTACACCTATCAATACCATTATGGGTATGAATGAGATGGTGATGCGTGAGGATGCCAAGGATGTGCCAAAAGGCTACTTTATGTCTGTCATAAATTATTCGCTGGATATCAGGAATGCATCGGAGGCTCTGCTCTCGCTTATCAACGATCTCCTCGATATGAGTAAGATTGAGTCAGGCAAGATGAACCTCGTAGAGCAGGAGTACAATACGGAGGAAATCCTGCGGTCAATCGTATCCATGATCAGAGTCCGCAGTTCCCAGAAAGGTTTATTCTTTGATGTGGACGTGGACGAGAGTATACCGGTCAGGATGTACGGAGACTGCGGTAAGATCAAGCAGATCACATTAAATCTGCTCACGAATGCCGTTAAATATACGCAAAAAGGTGGCTTTTCTCTCCGCGTATTTATGGAGGAAAAGACAAATGATTCATGCCGTATAAGGATAAGTGTCAAGGATACGGGTATGGGTATTAAAGAGGAGGATCGCGATAAACTCTTTACCGCGTACCAGAGACTTGATGAAGTTAAAAACAGTGATATCCAGGGTACGGGACTCGGACTCGATATATCAATGAAGTTTGCGCAGATCCTCGGCGGTACTCTCACATGTGAGAGTAAATACGGTGAGGGCTCCGAGTTTGTGCTGACTATTACCCAGAAAATAGTGGACAGAAAGGCTATCGGGGCATTTATCGAGAGGCAGGATCATAACGCGGGACCTTATAAACCAAAGTTTATAGCGCCTGAAGCAGACATCCTCGTGGTAGATGACAATCCCATGAACCTTGAGGTCATAAAGGGACTACTCAAATCCACAAAGATGTTTATTACGACTGCAATGAGCGGACCGGAATGTCTTGAAAAGATCAGGTACGGCAGATTCAATATGGTATTTCTCGATCATATGATGCCCGGCATGGATGGTATCGAGACACTTGAGAGGATCAGGGAGAATTATCCTGATCTGCCCGTATATGCTCTCACTGCAAACTCAACGGCGGGAGAGGACTATTACATATCAAAAGGCTTTGACGGTTACCTGACAAAACCCATAGATACTGTTATCCTCGAGCGCATCATATTAAAGCATCTGCCCTCCGGCATAGTACAGGTCACTGAGTCTGAGGCTGACGATGAGGAGATCACGGAGATTCCCGAAGACTTCCTCTGGGTTAAGGAGGTAGAAGGATTAAATGCAGATGACGGAATAAAACATTCCGGAAGCATCCCCGCATTTATTATGTCCGTAAAGATGTTTTATGAGACTATAGATGACAATTCAGATCTGATAGAAAAGGCATTCAGGGCAGGGGACCTGCGGATGTTTACGATAAAAGTTCATTCACTTAAGACATCAGCCAGAATAGTCGGAGCAACAGGTCTTTCAAAGAGAGCCGAGGAACTTGAAAATGCAGGCAACCGGGAAGATAAGGATTATATAAATAAAACCGCTTTGGGATTCCTCGCAGAGTACAGGGCATTTAAGGAAAAACTGAAAAAGGCCGGCGAGGAAAACGGAGCAGATGATAAGCCTTTAATTGATGATGATATGCTTCGGGACGGCCTTGATACGTTAAAGGTTGTGATCTCCCAGATGGATGCAGGTTCTGTTGAGATGATACTTGATCAGCTAAGTGAGTATAAACTGCCGGACGATGCGGCGGGAGTGATAGCCGAGCTGAACAAACTGTTCAGGATCCTTGACTGGGACAAGATGGAAGAAGTGATAAAAGCAAACTGATAAACGGGAGATAAGAGATGTTTGATAATCAGGATAAAGTGATTTTATTCATAGCAGAAAAAGAGACATTTATGGCAAGGGTCCTTGAAAACAAGATTAAGGAAGCAGGCTTTGAATGTGCATACTGCGGATGGGATGAAAATGAACTGGCTCTTAAGTGGTCAGAACTCGAGCTCGCTGTGGTATATACCGACAACGGCGGACTGCCTCCCGAGAAGATCATCAGACTGATCAATGACAAAATGATCAATGACAATACGAGAGTGACTCTTGTTGGAGACAAGCAGAATGTAAAGACTCTGTCCGATAAGCTCCAGAATGTCCTTATCTATAAAAAATTCATCTCGCCCGTAGACAATGTTGATTTCTTTATGAGCATCTTTGAATTGTCCGTAAAGATAAACGATGGCGATACGAAAAAGACGATCCTCATAGTTGATGATGATCCGGGATATATGTGGATAGTCAGGGACTGGTTAAAAAATCTGTATAAAGTCGATATGGTCGGCTCCGGACTCCAGGCTATAAAGTGGCTCGGAAAAAACAAGACAGACCTTATCCTCCTTGATTATGAGATGCCCGTCACGAGCGGACCGGAAGTGTTAAAAATGCTCAGGAGTGATGAGGATACAAAACGTATTCCCGTGTTTTTCCTGACCGGCAGGAGTGACAAGGAGAGTGTCATGAATGTCATGGCATACAAGCCGGAGGGATATATATTAAAGACTGTTGAGAAAAACGAACTCCTTGAAAAGTTAAATAATTTCTTTATGACCCGTCAGTAAAGGTTGATAATCAATGATCGAATTACTTAAAGTTTACCAGCTTGATATTATGCTCGTGCTGTCCGGTATCACCGGTATTCTTGCTGTGCTTGCATTTATTACAAATGCTTTTCCATTCAGAAAGAGGATACTCCTTGGTGTGTTTGAGGCCGGTGTCACGATCCTGCTTACCTTTGACAGATTTGCATATATTTTCAGAGGTGATACATCATCTCTCGGATATGTGATGGTCAGACTCAGCAACTTTATGGTATTTGCTTTTACCCTGATAGTTATAGAGTTGTTCTGCCAGTATGTTGTGGATATGTTAAAGAATGATGTGGGAGTAGAGCGGACTCCGAGACTCCTTGTTGCAGCCCAGATAGTTGCCGCATTTGGATTTTGCATGCTCATTATCTCCCAGCTTACGGATTTTTATTATTCCTTTGACAGTTCTAACAGATATCAGAGAGGCGATGGATTTTATATATGCTATCTCGTGCCTCTTATCATGCTTGTGCTTATTTTTATTGAGCTCTTTATTAACAGGAAGAAAATCAGAAAGGCTATATTTGCAGCTCTTTTTCTGTTTTCCTCTGTTCCTCTTGTGGCCGCTTTTTTCCAGGCAAAACTGTACGGAGTTTCCCTCATAAATATTTCCATGGTTGTCATGGCTGTGTTTATGTATGTGCTCGTACTGTATGACATGAACAATATGGTACTGCGTCTTCATAAGGAGGAAGTTGATTACCTTAAGAGAGAGAGAAAGGGGATGCAGCGTCTCTTTGATCAGACTGCTGTATCGTTTATGAGTGCTGTCGATGCCAAGAACAATTACACGAAAGGCCATTCCGTGCGCGTGGCCAATTATTCGAGGATGCTGGCAAAACTGTATGGCCTCAGTGATGATGATACGGACAAGGTTTACTATGCGGCACTTCTCCATGATGTGGGCAAGGTCAGCATACCTGACAAGATCCTCTTGGAGAGTGAGGAAGCTGAGGACGGCGTTAATGAAATATTTATGAATCATACAAGGCTCGGCGAGAGGATACTCAGAGATATCAGAGATTATCCGTTCCTTACGGAAGTGGCTCATTTTCATCACGAGCGTTTTGACGGCGACGGATATCCGGAGGGACTTAAAGGCAATGATATCCCCCTTGCGGCCAGGATAGTTGCAGTGGCAGACGTCTATGACAACATGACGTCCAGGAAATCATTCAGAGATCATCTGCCCCAGTCCCGTGTCAGAGAGGAATTTGTCACAGAAGCGGGCTATCGTTTTGATCCGGAGATTGCCAAACTCATGGTTAACATCATCGACGATGATGTGGACTACAGATTAAAGCAGTCTGTAGATGAGACAGAGGACTTAAGCATTAATGAACTTGTATGCGAGGCATACAGGAGCAGTATTTTCAGGGGTATACCTATCACTGAAAACGTCATAAAGATCAGGATGGACTTCGTTGCAGATGAGACAGGTGAAGAGAGATTTTCGGTACCTGCAGCCATCATCTTTGATTCCATGGATGGCAGAGTACATCATGCACAGAGGTACATCGAGGAAAACAGATACTATGAATACGGTGAGGTGTGGTTTGACGGCCACTGTGTTGATACCAATGCAAGGGACATCAGGATGACTGTCACAGGTGAGCACGATACAGCTCCCGGCAGAAATGATCAGGGTACATCCTACGAGATAGAGGCAGGCCGGTATAAAGATCAGGTGAGGATCAGGATATACGGCGGGGAAAAGGATTATGAGATCATCTTTGCACTGCCTGACCGGTCAAGATATACCTTTATCGGTCTGACAGGTGAGCACTGCGTACTTAAAAATATTGAGACCATTGAGACCGATGAGATCCTTAAGGAAGGGGATATAGAGCGTATCGCCGAGGAAATCTCATATATAAACCGTATGGAGTCGGATATAAAAAATATCCAGATCGACGGGTACTGCGCCGCCTATACCGAGAGCGTGCCTGTTAAGGATGAGATGCGTATCGCATTTTATTCAATGTCACTGCCGGCGGCCAGGTTTGTATGGCACTGTCCATATATAGTCCTGTTTTACTCAGAGGATAAAAAGCCACACGGTCCGGGATATAAAGAGTTTGCGCTCATAAGACTTGACGGAGAGATCGTCGAGACTGACGAGAGTGCGGAAAACAAAGTCCTCGTCACCAAAGGTGAGGAGTTTGAGAGCTGGAACGCATGGAAGGATGCAAACAAAAAGGGTATGGAGATCGTTGTAAACTTCAGGCGTAAGGGCAACAAGGTAACCGTCACGTCAGAAAATATGGGTATATTTATCAAGAACGTTACGACGGTTGATAAGGATATACCGGAGATTTACGCATCTGTCACCGGTGATCAGTGCGCAGTCACGGATATCAGGATTGTTTAAAAACGGCCGGATCATATCCAGCCGCCATCAAGACTTATTATCTGCCCTGTCATATATGACGGGGCATTTATTATTGATTTAACCATCATGGCCACATCATCTCCCGTGCCCTGCCTGCCGGCGGGTATCTGGGCTACGATTTCTTCTTTATCTTCAGGACTTAAATGCCCGTTCATGTCTGTATCCATCATCCCGCATGAGATGGCATTTACGCTTATGCCCGACGGAGCCAGTTCTTTGGCGAGGGCTTTTGTGAATGCGTTTACACCGCCTTTTGTCGCGCTGTATGCCACCTCGCACGACGCTCCGACATTTCCCCACACAGATGATATATTTATGATGTTTCCGCTGTGTTTTTTCAGCATCAGCTTTATGGCCTGTCTTGAGAAATAAAAGACGCTGTCAAGATTGACGGCGGTGATATTATGCCACTCATCGTCCGTCATATCCTGAAGCAGACCAACGTATGATATGCCTGCATTGTTTATGAGGACATCGAGATCCTCGATTTTGCTAAAAAGGCTGTTTACAAATGTACTGTCGGATACATCTCCCTTAAAGCATTGTACAGGTACGCCGTATGTATTTGCGAGATATTTTCCGTATTCACTTAATGAATCGATATTGTTCTGACATATCAGATACAGCCCGTATCCTTCTTTTGCAAGCATTTTTGCTATGGCTTTTCCGAGCCCCCTCGATGCACCTGTTACTACCGCTTTTTTCATAAATCAGTGTCCTTTTATCCCGATAATTATGATACTAATGTCAATGTTATGTAAACCTTAACAAAAAATCACGTAAAAAAATATGAATCTGACCAAAAATCACAAAACTGCCAAATTTGTATTTACACTTTACCACATAAGTCATTAAAATTTAAGATGTGGTTTATGTTTTTTCAAAAGTGAAAGACATAAAGTCGGATAGGGAGGTTGACATAATGTCTGAATTGTATGATGTGATAATCATAGGTGCAGGACCCGCAGGGCTCACGGCAGCCATCTACGGAATGCGCGGCGGGCTTAAAGTCCTCGCCATCGAACCGGCAGGACCCGGCGGTCAGATGCTCCAGACATATGCTGTAGATAATTATCCGGGACTTCCGGGTATAAGCGGTACCGAGCTTGGCGAAAAGATGAGAGACCATGCTGTATCTTTAGGCGCCACGATCATTCAGGACCAGGTCCTCGATGTCAGATTTGAGGATTTTAAAAAGATCGTCATGACTGCTGAAAACGGCGAGTTTGAGACATCTAATATCATCATCGCAACAGGTGCCCGTCATGCAAAGCTTGGTGTAGCCAGAGAAGACGAGCTGGCCGGTATGGGCGTATCGTACTGTGCCACATGTGACGGTGCTTTTTACCAGGGCAGTGATGTGGCGGTTGTCGGCGGCGGCGATGTGGCTGTTGAGGATGCGCTCTTCCTTGCCAGGAGCTGTGCCAATGTATATCTCATACATCGCCGTGATTCGCTCAGGGCTGCAAAAGGTGTCAAAAACCAGTTAAAAGGTGTTGAAAATATCCACATTATATGGGACAGCGTGGTGGAGGAGCTTGTCGGCGAGTTTGAGCTTGAGAGCATAAAGGTCAGAAATATCAAGAAAAACGAGACCATGGAACTGCCTGTTGAGGGTATGTTTGTGGCAGTAGGCATCAACCCGTCCACGGATATCTTTACCGGTATAGTAGAGATGGATGAAAAGGGATATATCATAGCGGGAGAGGACTGCAGGACATCGGTTCCCGGTATTTATGCCATAGGTGATGCCCGTAAAAAGCCGCTCAGACAGATAGTCACGGCTGTTGCGGATGGGGCCAATGCCATAGAAAGCCTGCTTCATGACAAATAATCGCGATTACAATTGTCAAAAGTCACGAAATTTACAGTCAAAAATCAGTCATAAGGCAATAAGCAATTTGATGAAAATACCTGCCTTTTGTGGTATAATCGGTGTATCAAAACCTAAACAGAAAGGGATGATCAATTATGGAGTTTAATATTTTAGGAAAAAACATTGAGGTTACAGACGGCATCAGAGAGCATGTGGAGGATAAGCTCGGAAAACTTGAGAAGTACTTTGCACCGGAAACCAGAGTTAATGTCACATTAAGCGTTGAGAAGGATCGTCACAAGATAGAGGTTACGATTCCTGTTAAGGGCAATATCATTCGTTCAGAGCAGGTCAGCAACGATCTCTATGTTTCAATCGATCTCGTAGAGGAGGTTATCGAGAGACAGCTTAAGAAATATAAGAACAAGATTGTCAGCAAAGAGAGAAATGCGGGAGCATTCAGACAGGAGTATATTGAGAAGGATTTTGCGGACGATGATGAGATCAAGATCATCAGAGAGAAGAAATTCGATATCAAGCCCATGTATCCCGAAGATGCATGTGTACAGATGGAGCTCCTCGGACACAGCTTCTTTGTATTCAACAATGCTGAGACAGATCAGATCAATGTGGTATACAAGCGTAAGGGCAATACATACGGTCTTATCGAGCCTGAGGTCTGATATACACACAAACGGTTAACATAACGCGACGCCTTGAATTTACTGAAAAGGCGTCGCGTTTTTCGTTTACAAACACGAATCTTCTATGATAAAATATTAGTCGGCTGACTGCGGTTTAAGATTCGAAATCGCGTCTGAAAATTTCAATTATTTATTCAATAAATTTTCTTAATGGAGGAAAACAAAATGGCAAGAAAAGTCGTTATAGCCAGTGCATGTCGTACTGCAATCGGAACAATGGGCGGATCCCTTTCCACAACACCTGCTGCAGACCTTGGAGCAATCGTTATCAAAGAGGCTGTTAAGCGTGCAGGTATCGAGCCTTCACAGGTTGATCAGGTTTACATGGGATGCGTTATCCAGGCAGGTCTCGGCCAGAATGTAGCTCGTCAGGCTACTTTAAAGGCAGGTCTTCCCATCGAAGTTCCCGCAGTTACAATGAACGTTGTATGTGGTTCAGGTCTTAACTGCGTTAACCAGGCTGCACAGATGATCATGGCAGGTGATGCAGACATCGTTGTTGCAGGTGGTATGGAGAACATGTCAATGGCTCCTTATGCAGCTATGCAGGCTCGTTTCGGATACAGAATGAACAACGGCAAGTTTGTTGACTGTATGGTAAACGATGCACTCTGGGATGCATTTAACGATTATCATATGATCAAGACAGCTGACAACATCGCTGAGCAGTGGAAGCTCACAAGAGAAGAACTCGATGAGTTCGCTCT